>JALUXZ010000226.1 GCA_027018935.1 Mariprofundaceae bacterium | reverse complement strand
GTGCTGATTAACTCAATGCATGGTGTCTATGCGCCCAAAATTACCAACGCCGGCGTTGGCAAACTTAACAATAGCGGTGCTATTACTTGCGCTTGCCGCCTTGGGGTTGAAAATTTTGAATCGCATATCCACTCATCCAGAGTTAATCAGCACCTCCCTACTCAGCAACAGGTAAAAATCAGGTGTGGAATAGCTATCAAAACAAATATAACAAGGCGAGCTACTTGATTTGCTAAAAACAGCAAAAGCGCGCCTCTTTAAACCGCCTGTGAGTAAGCGTTAATCAGATCAGCAATAAACCCAGCAGTGCAATTTCAGCGCACTCAATACCTGCGCCCAAACAATCACCATTCATGCCCTTTACGTGATGTTTTAAGAAGGCATACCAAAGGTATATCACCACACCCGCAAGCCATAAGCTCGGAGCAAAGCATAGGCTAATGAACAGCAGCCCTACAAAAATGATATTGGCTTGAAATGATATATCCACTCCTTGCAAATATGCCCCAAAACCTTGCGTCAACGCAGGCAAACGACACCAGAAAAGCACCCCCAATCTTGCCCAGATGGGAATCAGCAATAGCCCCCACCAAGCCTCTAGGTCAATCAGTAATTTTAACAATACAAGCTTACTTAGCACGAGAAAAATCAATGCCAATGTGCCAAAACTGCCAATATGTGGATCTTTCAAGACCGCAATAAAACGTTCTTTATCACCGTGTCTTGCTCCCAGAGCATCCGTTAAATCAGCCAAACCATCGGCATGCAAACCACCTGTTATCAAAAGCCATACAAACACGCCTAGCAAGGCTCCCAACCACGGATTCAACAAAGTTCCAAAATAACATGCTGATACAACCAGAAGACCCACTACCAAGCCTGTTACAGGCAACCATGGCAATATTTTTTGCATATCGCCTTCTTCCACCTGTTTGGGCATAGGCAATACCGTCATCCAGCGTAATGCGGCAATCAAACCTTGCATGGTTGCCCTGCATTACGGTTGATAAACATCACACGTGGCTTTTCACCCTGCAAACATGACACACGCGTCCAGCCTGCGGGATCAATCACAATATTCCAAAAATTCTTACTTGGTATATCCAGCAAATGCGCCAATATCACCCGAATCACACAGCCGTGTGCTAATAAGATGCGATGCTCGCGCATATCTTGTTGCAACCATGTTTTCCATGCCACTAGTACACGCTTTTTAAACACATCAAAAGCTTCACCATTGGGTGCTTGAAAGCCTACTGGATTATCAAAAAAGTGATGCAGCAAGGCTTTATCTTCTACTTCACCCTCGGATTTATCTTCCCAATCACCAAAATCAATTTCCTGCATATCTTCTATAATCACCACAGGCTCATCACATGACTCTGCGAATAAACGGCAACGCTTTAAGGGTGATGTGGCAATTTGATTAACTTTGCCAATGCGTTCCTTTACAGCGCAAAGTTGCTGCCAGCCATCATCCGATAATGGGTTATCTGTACGCCCACGCGCGACATGTTTGCGCCCAGCCACATCACCATGGCGAATTAAATCAATCATAATTGGTTTAGACATATTTAATCACCATTTTTATCTGAAACACCTGCTGATTCAAAGGTTGCCATATCCCGATGCAGGGCAATCGCTGATTGCAATAGAGGCAATGTTAGAGCCGCACCGCTTCCCTCACCCAAACGCATATTCATATCCAATATTGGCTCCAAGCCGAGAGCTTTTAATGCCAAAGCATGCCCTTTTTCCTGCGACACATGGGTTGCCAGCATCCAGCCTGAAATACGCGCATCCCATGCCACCGCAACCAATGCCGCAGCCGCCGAAATAAAACCATCCAATAAAACAGGCACACCCAAGCGCGCTGCTACACGGTAATAGCCTGCCATCGCAGCAATTTCCAAGCCGCCCAACTCACGTACCGCGTCCTTGGATGGTGTATGTTGCGCGCGTTGCAAAGCTTTTCGAACAGCCTTTAATTTTAACTCGTAAGCCGCATCATTAACACCCGTACCTCGCCCAACCACTTGCTCTGGCGTGAGCAATGCCAACTCACAAATCAACGCCGCACTGGCTGTGGTATTGCCAATGCCCATATCACCCGCAATCAATACATTTGCACCATTGGAAACCGCCAACTCTGCCTCTTCTTCACCCACAGCTACAGCCTGCCAATATTCCCACTCTGTCATCGCTGCTTCTTTGGTGATATTGCCTGTTCCTGCACGTACTTTGGCATGTTTAATACCATCTATAGCTGACACATCAGCTTGCACACCCACATCCACCACATTTAAACTCGCAGCGTGTTGTTTTGCCAAAACATTGATTGCCGCACCACCTGCTGTGAAGTTCTTAAGCATTTCGCCTGTAACCACCGATGGAAAAGCTGAAACACCTTCTTCCACCACACCATGATCGCCAGCAAACACGCAAATATGAGGGCGCAAACTATCAGGCACTTCTTTGCCTTGCCGCGCTGCAAACCAACACGCAATATCCTCTAAATTTCCCAATGAACCTTGCGGTTTGGTTAAACTATTCTGACGGTTTCGTGCCGCATCCAATGCCGCTGTATCAATCTTTGCCACACTCATAATGTCTCCTTCAATAACATGGGAATACCAGCAACCACAAACTCAACACGACCCGCAACCTTCGCCACGGCTTGATTCAAACGCCCTTGTGCATCGCGAAAATCTCTACCCAATTTTTGTTCTGGAACAAGACCCATGCCAAGTTCATTCGAGACTAAAACAACCTGCTGGTCAAGTTTACTCAAGCAAGTGCACAAAGACGCTGTTTCCAATTCAATATTCCGCCCATCAGCCATGATATTAAACAACCACAAGGTCAAACAATCCACCACAGCACATTGATTGGATTTCAGCCCATTCAGAACCCCACACAAATCCAATGGCTCTTCTACTGTGTGCCAATGCTTTGGTCGCCCTTGCTGATGCTTTTGAATACGCTGTTGCCACTCTTTATCATCTTGCATCTGTGGTGATGTGGCGATGTAAACAATATCAAGCGAGCTTTGCTCTGCCAATGCTTCGGCTCGTTGGGATTTGCCCGAACGCGCACCACCCAAGATAAGAACCGTGCCCGAGCTCATCATGCCTTCATACTTTTCAACCACGCCAATGCACCCTTACTATCCTTCCATAAACTAAGTGCATCCTGCCTATATTCCCAAGCATCATAGGCACTGTTGCTCAACATCATACCATACATTTCCTTACACTTTGGCTCTGCCATGCTTTTACGTAACAATGCCTTTGCAGCTTCTGGCTCATAGGACAATGCCTTTTCTAAAGCTTTATTGGCATTCACCGTTTCACCCAAACGGAATAATGCTAACGCGTAGCCATAACACATCGCTATAGTGCTATCATCTAAATAAGCCTCACCCAATGCCTTAGCTTCTTGATTCTGTTTTGCTTTCAAATGCTTATTCATCAGCATGAAACGCATCCCTAAGTTATCTTCTGGGCATAAAATAAGGCTCCAGTTTAACAACTCCATAACAATATCTTCGCATTCCATCTCATCCATACGAAGAATAGTAAATTGTAACAAACGTAAGGCAGGGCGATTATCCATATACGCCCATATCAAAGGTTTCTCAGGAGCATCTGGCAATATCGCCTGTATCTGTAATGCAACCAAGGAAAATAATGGCTCAAAAATCAATGTGGGATTCGGACACTCCACTTCGCTTACAAAACGGGTTAAATCATCCAGAATCATTAAACTCCCTGCCAGTTCTGGGTGTTCTTCAAGCATGGATAACCATACATCTGTGGCATCGTCCCACGCATCGTTATGGAGCATAAAATGCTCACTCCAAGCCAATTCCAGTGCTGCTATCTTTTTATTCTTTGGTTTTAGGATGCTAATATCATCCCATACATCAACCTTACAGGCAGGCTTAGGCACACTTTGACTAACCTGCTGCAACCAAGCAATCAAACGCGATACCCCAGACATTTGCTCATCGATAATGCCCCCCATAGCTTCGGATGGTTCATTCGCCAGAGCATGAATCATCTCAATCAAGTCATCATATTCGCCTTGCCTTCCCATTTGTTGCAAGCGTTTAGTCCAGTAGCTCGCCCTTTGCCGCATCTGATCCAACTTCCCTTGCCCCATTAATAATAGAATTTCTAAATGACTTAAGTGGGGGTCATTTGGGGCAAGACGTTGTGCCTGCTGAAAAATGAGCCAAGCCTCATCATGCTTACCTGCATCATTAAGCACACAACACTGGCGATGCAGTGCTGCTATTTTTAATGTTTTGTTAGGGTGCTGCATCATACGTTTTAACAAAGCCGATTTTTTACGTGGTTTATGCAAAGCAGTACACACATCCAACATCGTATCCAGTGCCAATTCATCTTTGCCTGTAAGCTGTGCATCATCCTGCTTAAAAATAGGATCAAGCATCAACAAAGCTCGCTCAGCCAATTCCTCACTCTGCTTTAGCCATTCACTAGCAATAAATCCTAAAAGATCATGGGGTAGATATTTCCACACTTGTTTTAGCTCTGTTTTGGAAATGACTCGCAGTAAATAATGTGTCACAATATCTTGTGAAAACATATCCATGCTAGGAAGGTTTAAACGCCCACAACACTGTTTAAATTTCTTATGCGAACCACACAAACAAGGATCATTACGATTGACTTTGGGCAATGGCTTACAACGGTAGTGTTGCGATGCCAAAGGCGTATGGTTCCAAATTTGAATCGCCACCATACGCGCCAAGCACCGCCTTTCTTCTCCACTGCTTGTTTCAAAGGCTGCAAGAAAGGGGACATCTCCCGACTCTGCAAAATGAGTGAATATATTTAAAAACTTCTCAGCATCTGGCTCAACATTAATAAGAAACGATAAGCTGCTAAGCAGCATATCCTCAAATTCTTGAAACATATCTTCATTGGGTTCTATATCCCTCATGACTTCCTCCTATTCACTTTTGCTCTAACAGTGCCCGTTCAAAACGCTGCCAGTCACATTCTTTTTCCATTAAGCCGAAACGCACCCAGCCTTGCAATTGTCGCCATTCAGGAAATTCACGAACGAGTATTCTCTTCGCCGAAAAATCAGGTGTTTCCACAGGCGGACGAGCCAATACAAATGAAGCATATGACTCATAATATTGCCAATCATATTTTTTTAATAATGCCTGCAATCGCTCGCGTGCAGCTTCAACCTGCAAATCCCGCGCATCTGCCTCTGGCAATAGCTTGGGTAAAAGGTGCAATGCCAATGTTGAAGACGGCCACGGTGGCAGCCATGCCTTTAGCTTTTGGATGACTGCACTATCGGCAATCACATAACCCAGCCTTAAACCTGGAATACAAAATGTTTTGGTTAACGAACCCAAACGAATCACATCTGGCATAACGCCCAACTTTCTACGTTCAGAAAACGGCATATATGATTCATCCAATACACCATGAAAAGCATTAGGAAATGCTTCAATATTGCCAAAAGGATTCTGCGGAGAAGTCCACCAAAGCGCATCTACAGCAGGCAAAGAGTCACCCCTTTCAATGGCATGCACCGCACAGCCTGCACGCTTGGCACAGCGAATCGGCTCATTATAACACGGCACACACACGCCCATCGATTGCCATGGCATAGCCTGAAAAATGACTTCAATCACCGCCTGTGCACCCGCAGTCATCAAAACTTGCTCTGGCTGCACCTTAAACGCTTCCGCCAAAATACTTCGTGCAGGTTCACCGTCCACATCGGGGTAATGGGCTGCCAAATCAGCATGCTCTCCCAACCAAGCAGCCAACCAGTCAGGTTGTCCAGCAGGGTGTAAACCTGTGGATAAATCTAATATGTCGGACACATCACACGCCCATGCTTTTGCAGCAGCCTCCACACCACCACCATGCGGAAAATCATTCGGCATCGCTATAGACGGCGTTAATTGAGTTATATTAGAAGACAAAGTTTACTCCAAAAGCCAGCAATGCAGCCATTATCAAAGTACTTCTCACAATATTCAGTGCCTCAGACGCTGCAACCGCATCCACATCACGTGCATCTTCTGCACCATAAAAGGGTCGTTCATCAAGTTTACCATCACGTAATACTGAACCACCCAAACGAATATCCGCCGCATAAGCCAAGGCAACCTCTGGCCAACCTGCATTGGGTGAAGCGTGGGTCTTGGCCTGCTCTTTTAGCCGTTGCCAATCTGTAGATTCGCCGACCCAGAGCATCAAACGCGCCGTGATTCTAGCTGGCAACCAGTTCACCACATCATCCACCTTGGCAGCCCACCAGCCGAACTGTTCATAGCGTGCATTTCGATAACCCCACATCGCATCTAAGGTGTTAATCATGCGATACAATGCTGCGCCAAGTGGTCCCAACACAACAAACCAAAACAACGGTGCAATCACCGCATCGGATGCATTCTCAGCCAATGATTCCAATGCAGCACGCCGTGTTTCTTCACGTTTCATATTTTTTACATCACGACTGACAATCAAAGCCAATGCTACACGCGCTTCTTTCACTGTTTTTGCATTCAATACCGCTTTCACATGTTCAAATAAAGATTTCCAACCCATAGACAACCACAATAACAGCACATCAAATAGCCATCCAAACAGCACATGCCCCAAATACAGTAGCGCAAAGGCTGCACCCACCACAAACAACCATGTCACCACGCCTGCCTGTCGATTATTGTCATATAAAAAAGACTCGCACCACGATGCCCAACGACCAAACCAAGCTACTGGATGCAAGCGATTGGATGGATCGCCGATCAACCACTCTAAGCTGAATGCCAAGAGTAATGTCATAAAGGTTGCCTACGCATGCAAGGGCTATGTTCTTTCATTGCCAGTAACGGAGCCAGTAATTCAGGCTGCAATTCCTGTTCCAAAGCATCTGCCAATACATCCAATGATGCCAAGGTACGGTCTTGCTGATTGATGCCATCACCATGCATCACACCCAATGATTCCAACCAAGCTCGGCGAAACCCGCCCTGTTCAAACAAGCCATGCACATATGTACCCCAAACTTGTTTATCTTCCGAGCATTTGGCAAAAGGAAAGAGGCTGCTATCCATATCAGATACACCATGATGAATTTCATAACCTGTCATGCGTGTTTTACTGGGATAACTTGCGATACAATCGACTTGCCGCAATGTTTTCTCTAGCTCCATTTGCGTGGATAATGAAAGCCAACCCAAGCCTTCCATCGAAGCTCCCTCAACACCATCATCCTCAATCATCTGACCCAGCATTTGCATGCCTCCGCAAATTCCCAGCACTTTACCACCGTAACGCAGATGCATTTCTAGTGC
>JALUXZ010000225.1 GCA_027018935.1 Mariprofundaceae bacterium | reverse complement strand
TAGTGTGGCGCATGGTCTGAATTCTCCAGTCTGTTGATTTGCTGTCTATGCAACTACAAATCTAACATAATCACTTGGGAATTCAGACCTTTTTTGTTGCCCTTTATTGTTTCATCGGACAGCAATGAGATAGTCAGATAAATATTATCAATAGCGAAAACTTAGACCCAACCCTGCAGTTGCCGATCAATCAACCCTGATAAATAGTCAATATGAGTATCCTGCGCATTGAGTGCAGGAATATAGCGCAAGGCTCCACCACCTGATTCTGCAAATATTCCAGCATTTTCCATGCTGATTTCTTCGAGTGTTTCAAGGCAATCAGCAGAAAATCCTGGGCACACAACATCCACATCGCCCACGCCTTCTTTACCCCATGCTTTAAGTGTGGCATCGGTATAAGGCTCAACCCATGGCTCTCTACCAAAGCGTGATTGGAAAGTCACTTTGCAATGCTCTTCATCCAAATCCAATGCTTCACGCAATAAACGACCCGTTTTCCAACACAAACAAGGGTAAGGATCACCCGCTTTAAAGTAACGCTGCGGAATACCATGAAACGACAACAATAAACGCTCACCCTTACCGTTTTTATCCCAATGCGCTCGCACACTATCTGCCAAAGCCTGAATGTAGCCCGCATCATCGTGATAGCCATCCACCATTCGCAAGGCTGGTACACGTCGCCATGATTTCAACACATCTGCCACCGCATCAAAGGTCGAGGCGGTCGTTGTCGCTGAATATTGCGGGTACAATGGCAACACCAAAAGCTTGTTACAGCCTTTATCTTTTAATGATTCCAAAGCTGATTTTACGGATGGGTTACCATAACGCATTGCCAACTCCACCACTACATCATCACCATATTTATCAGCTAATTTTACAGCAATTGCATTTTCCTGCGCGCGACTAATCGCCATCAAGGGCGAGCCATCTTTCGTCCATACTTTTTGATATGCTGCGGCTGATTTTTTTGGGCGAATATTCAAAATAACACCATTTAACACCAACCACCACAATAGACGCGGTTGCTCAACCACACGCGGATCCCAAAGAAACTCTTTTAGGTAGCGTTTTACAGCCGCTGGTGTCGCTTCATCAGGTGTACCCAAATTAGTCAGCAAAACCCCTACTTTGCCGTCCTTCTTAGCTGGATGTTTCTGTTGAGATATTTCAGTCATCATTCGCCCCTTACCATAGCGCGCAGCATAACTGCATAACAAGTAACATATAACCCTCAACCCACATTATTCACAAATGCTATCGCAGGGTTACACAGGTATCATTTGAATTTTATGATAAAATATCATTTAACACCTTTATTATTCAATAATGCTGTATTTAACAGTGCCCTAAAAGAGCCTTTATAAGCACTTATCAATTAAGTTAAAGTATTTCTATAAAAAAAAAATCATTGTTTTGCTCTTTTCCCACGGTCATCTTGATTAATCACCCCATCACCATTCACGTCACTGTCACGAAATTTAGACTCAGCAAATGTCATAAACTCATCATACGTCACCTGCATATCATTATTCGTGTCCATTTGTTTCAGCATCCCTCCACCTTTATGAGCATTTCCACCACCGTCTCCCCCTGCCCAAGCAGGATTAATGACAGTGCAAGCAAAAACACTTGCGATCATTAACTTTTTCATACTTTAATTCTCCATTTCAAACAAAAAAATAAAACAAGGAAATATTAGCAGCAATTGTCACTCTTTCCCAAGCAACTACTTTCAACTTGCCCGTAAGGGAAAGTTGTTCGTGAGGAACGGGGTTGACATGGTACTATTTAACAGTACCATATTCACATGAAGAAAAAACATCAAAAGACATTGGCTTTGATATTCAAACAACCAACCAGTGCAAATATTGATTGGAAAGATATTGAGGCTTTGTTTTTTGAGTTGGGTGCCAAGGTTAGTGAGCGTGAAGGCTCACGCATTGGAGTGCATTTATTTAATGAGATACGTGTATTTCACAGACCGCACCCTTCACCCAAAACGGACAAGGGTGCGGTGGCATCCATTCGTGGGTGGCTAAAAAGCAATGGAGTAAAGTCATGAATATGATGATTATTAACGGTCAAAAAGCGACTATCAGTTATGACGAAGATATTGATATGTTTCGCGGTGAGTTTGTTGGCTTGAATGGCAGTGCAGACTTCTATGCTAAGGATATCAAGGGGCTACATCAAGAGGGCATGATTTCTCTAAGTGTATTCCTTGATATGTGCAAAGAAGATGGGATTGAACCATTAAAAAACTTTTCGGGAAAATTCAATGTACGCATTGATCCAGAACTACACGCAAATATTGTTGCGGCAGCCAAGAGCAAAGGCGAAAGCTTGAACCAGTTTGTGGCTGAAACATTACAAAGAGCTACACAAGCATGAACAGACTCCTGATTCATGGAGTCCTCTGGAAAGACAATTACACGGGATTAAAAATAACGACCACACATTGATTTGTGCGTTTTAAGCCTATCCCTTCGCACCAGGCGTTTGCAAAAGATACAACCCACATACTTGCTCAAGTAACCTTTTTTAGACATCCTCACTCCTGTTTGTATTCTGACATGCGATTAAAATAAAGCTTGCCATGACTAATATAAAACCCTATTATATCAATATGTTAGAGAACTATCAAGTGTTATCAAACCAAGGAGAATACCATGCCATTTAACGTAGCAGCCGAAGTAAACCGACGCAGAGGCATTCGCGCAGAAAATGATCTGGCTTATCGCGAAGGACAAATTGAAGGTCTTTGTAAATTGGTTGAAAATTACAAGAAAATAGAAAGTCGATTGAAAAATACAATCGTGGAGACTATTGGTGGCGAAGCTGGTGATAAAGATGACCCGCGCTCTTTCAAGTTACAACTTCTTCGCGTAATGTCACTATCAAACATTTCATGTTTTTATATCAAACCCGAAAAGAAATCGCTCTTGGAATTACGTGAAATTGTGTTGGATGTGATTGCATGGGCAGAGTATATCCAGCTTACAGAAGATTACATTCCCAAGCTGTTGAATGAAGCTAAAATCTACCTCGATGACACTAGCAAAAAACAAGAGCTTAAGGATTCAGACTTTAAACACTTTATGGAACTGATTTTTGAAGAGCTTGCTTATGTGCAATCCTTACAACAAAATCCGAAGCAATGGGTGGCTGCACGGAAAGATATGCTTAAGAAAAATATAAAATATGCAAACAGCACCAGCATTGAACCGAAACTAGATTCCTTTGAGAGCGTGAAATCAAGGTTCTTCCCTGAAAATGTATTGCAATTTAAGCAGTCTGAATGTAAATCCGAGAAGTCAGGGGCATATGGAGTTAGGAGTAATATTATTGAGAAGTTGGACAAGCACTGCCGTCAATAATTTAGTGTTAGTAATTTATGGCTTAGCTTTTATCCCCGAACGCATCTCCACCCCCTCCCCCCTCAGTTCTTTGAACCGCCGCCTCTAAATTCTTGTCAGGTTTCGTTTTATTCAACGGATTCTGACCACCACCCACACCGCCACCAAGGGCAGTAGGAACGCCCTTGGAGGAGGACACCGCAGCCATAAACGACTGCTCACCTTTATTCTCGCCCAGATCATGGTGTGCCTGACCAATCCAGTTAAATACTTGTGAGCTTAACTGCGAAATTAAACCGAAAATTGTCCAAGCAACCATAACCATGATTACCATGAACATCGTAGCCATGCCAACAAAGCCAAACACGCTATCAATCGAGGTGCTTAATACTGGCATCGTAAACACCGCTACAAAGCGTCCTGCGATCTCCATAAGCATAACGGCAGCAGTGAAGGCTAAAACCATCACAGTCGGCTGAAAAATGAGTCTGATGATTAACATCAAGCCTTCTTTGCCAACGCTCGATGTGGGGCCTTGCCCATCAGGGTGACTTTGAGCAACTGCCCAAATGTTTATCGCGATCAATGCTTCTGCAAAAAATATAAGGTAACCAATGATACCAATCACCCAAAAGAGCCATGGCAGGGCAGGTAACACAGATGAAAAAACGAAGCCCATTAAATAGAGCTTCCTCAGAAAGTCTCTTTTTAGTTTTTTCACCCAGTACCTGCAAGGGGCAGAGGTATATATGAGTGAGATGTTTCATCCCCTGCCCAAGATGCGCCGAAACGTCAGATTTCAAAAGGATAAAGCGCAGTAACACGCGCCTTTTTGAAACCTGTAAGTGGAGGAAATAAGCAGATTGCCAGGGTGTCCTTCTTTGACTCGAGCCATCCGTGGCTCTCGGGGCAGGCCCGCACTAAAGTGCGTCTAAATCCGCTGTCCTGCGGATTTATGATTCTTTCTTGGGCATGCAAGAAAGAATGAAGAATTTGCTACAAGATTTTAACTTCTTGCACCTCTATAAGCTTGCATTCAATGGGGTTATAACGATTGTTTTTGTTGAAATATATGAGTTTTTTTTAGTTTCTGAGTAGAGTCTAAATAATGGCGAATATCTTTTGTCTGTTCGCTGATATTACCACAGCCAACACTCTAAGGCGTTTTCAGTTGGTGTAAAATTTACTAGGCTGCCCTTATTTCCTTGGAGTGGGGGCAGTAATGGATAAACTGGAACGGGCTCAACGCTTACACAAAACTTTAAAGCAGCGCAAAACACCGCTTTCGATGCTTGATATGCAAGAGATGTTTGATCACTGTAGTGAATCCACGGTAAAACGTACCTTACAGGATATGAAGAATCTTGGAGCCCCTATTTATTGTAGCGATGGTTTGGGCTATAGCTACGACAAACAAATAGCCTTTGAACTGCCTGGTGTATGGTTCTCTTCCGAAGAATTGCGTGCCTTACTTAGCATCCAAGAATTGACTCAAAATATATCTGGCGGCTTTCTTGATGAAAGTATCAAACTTATTCAGGAAAAAGCAGAGATGTTACTCGGCAAACAGCTCACATCACTGGCAGATATTCAGCGCGTTCGTGTTTTGGGGGCAGGCTCACGCAGTAAAGATTTACCAATGTTTACCCTTGTAAGTAGTGGCGTACTGGAGCAGCGACGCTTACATATCACCTATCAGGGTCGTCAGCGTGATAAAAAAACAGAGCGGGAGATTTCACCCCAACGCTTGGTGTATTATAAGGGTAACTGGTATTTGGATGCGTGGTGTCATCAGGCAGATGATTTGCGTTCATTTGCTATGGAGAAAATAAAACAAGCCTGTTTATTGCAATGCCCATGTAAAAAAATGACTGATGCCGAACTGGATGAGAAATTAACTAAATCATTTGGCATATTTTCAGGCAAGCCAAGTGCGGTCGCTGTATTACATTTCAATGAAAAGGCGGCTCGTTGGGTGCAAGATGAAGAGTGGTTTCCCAATCAAGAGGCTTGTTGGCTCAATGAGAATATATTTGAATTACGCATTCCGTATCATAACCCCACAGAGTTAATCATGGAGATATGCCGCTATGGAGCGGGTGTTGAGGTGATAGAACCAGCAGAATTGAGGCAGCAGGTCTTAAGTGCATTCGAGAAGTCCATAGCAAAATATACGTAAGGTCAGTATGTGACCTCATCATCATCCATGCTTGCACCATGTTCGTTAGGGAGGTGCTGATCAACTCAATGAATGGTGCTTATGCGTCCAAAATCACCAACACTTGCGTTGGCAAACTTAGCAATAGCGGTGCTATTACTTGTGCTTGCCGTCTTGGGGTTGAATATTTTGAATCGCATATCCACGCATTCAGAGTTAATCAGCACCTCCTTAGGAGGTGTAGCTATGAATCGACGAGGTTTTCTTCAAGCACTATTTCAAGGTGTAGCGTATCTTCCCTTGCTTCCAGTTGTTGCACTGGCAAGGGAGCCAATACAGGTGATTGTGCAGCAATCGCCTATTGCAGGGTTTCAATATTATGAAGGTGATAATATTTTTCATCTTTTGCGTTTGAATACACCTTTGCAATTAAAACGTGATTTAAAAAATACCTATGATAAGAATGCTGTGGCTATCTACGCTCAAGGAAAAAAGCTTGGTTTTGTACCAAGGGCGGACAACACCGCTGTGGCACAAATGCTGGATAGGAATGAAAAGATTTCTGCGCGAATCGTTGAGCTTACCATATCCGAAAATCCTTGGGAAAGAGTGCGCTTTGAAGTGGTGTTAAATGGATAATTTAGCACCATCCATGCTCAAATCTATTTTGCATTCCAAACGCGCTAATATTTATTACCTTGATAAATGCCGTGTGATGCAAAAAGACGGGCGTGTGCTTTACCTCACTGAAGAAAAAAAAGAAAAGCAGTATTGGAATATCCCGATTGCCAACACCACCTGTATTTTATTGGGTACAGGCACATCCATCACCCAAGCTGCTATGCGTATGTTGGCATCTGCCAGTGTGTTGGTTGGATTTAGTGGTGGTGGCGGTACACCATTGATTGCAGGCAATGCTATTGAATGGTTATCCCCACAAAGTGAATATCGACCTACAGAATATGTGCAAAGCTGGATGTCGTGGTGGTTTGATGATGAGCAACGATTAAAGGTAGCCAAACAATTTCAACAACAGCGCATTACATATACGCAAAGAGTATGGGCAAAAGATAGAGATTTGCAGATTGAAGGATTCAGCCTCGATGATACCGACATAAACAAAGCGTTAAGTCGTTTTTCTTCAAGCATTGAGCAGTGCCAAAATGTTACCCAACTTTTATTGATAGAAGCCAAACTCACCAAAAAACTCTACAAAATTGCCGCAAACCGCACCAAAACCACGGGTTTTGTACGAAATCATGAAAATATTGATAATGCCAATGCCTTTTTAAGCCATGGTAACTATTTGGCGTATGGCTTGGCAGCGACGACACTTTGGGTCTTGGGGATTCCGCATGGCTTTGCTGTCATGCATGGTAAAACAAGGCGCGGTGCGCTGGTGTTTGATGTAGCAGATTTAATCAAAGACACATTGATTCTACCGTGGGCATTTATTTGTGCGAAGGAAAAAGCTACCGAGCAAGAATTTCGACAACAATGCCTGCTCAACTTTAGCAAGCACAATGCCTTGGATTTTATGTTTGATACGGTAAAAGACATGAGCAAGCAAGGCACAAGCTTATGATGGTCACTTTTGTGTCGCAATGCGAAAAGAAATCACTAGCTAAATCACGCAGAGTGCTAGATGCTTTTGCTAACCGTATTGGTGACAATACATGGCAAACAGTGATTACCCAAGAGGGTTTGGATGCCGTTAAAACACTGTTGCGTGAGACTGCTAGTAAAAATACGGCTGTGAGTTGTCATTGGATTAGAAGCCGTAGTCGTAGTGAATTGCTTTGGATTGTAGGCAAGAAGGATAAGTTTAATGCAGAGGGAATAGTACCTGTGAATTATACAGGTCAGGAGAATATTTTGAAGATGGATGATGCTGACGTGAATATTCAGAAATATATTGCCAATACTAAACAGCAGCCACTTGGACAGCATTTATTTGCTGTGGGCTATGTGGCTTATTTATTATGCAAACAACTGACAGGTAAGGATACTCTGGCAAGAGCAGTATTTATAGCAGGGTGCTGGCATGATATGGGTAAAACAGACCTTGCATTTCAGCAGTGGGCAATGGATAAGACCAAGAAAAAGTTGATTGATGATATTCCAGAAGAAGGGCAGCATATTGATAAGGTGGGTAAGTTTTCATTTGAGAAGCACCCAAGGCATAATGAAATTTCATTGTTACTTTTTTCTTTGCTTGAAAGTGAAAAAGATAAGTCGGTAAATCGGGCGAATAGAGCTTTAATCAGGCATAGCATTTACTGGCATCACGCTAAACCCAATCGAAAAGAGGATGTTAAGAAGCTTGATGGCGTGTATAATAAACTTGGCTCACAGCAAGTTGAAAAGCTAATGCCTATCACTCATAGCATACTGACAACCCTTAAAAATCTCATTGCTGGCTATGGTGTTGATTTGTCCTTGATTGATTGCCTCAAGTACCCGAATGAAGATAGGCTTTATGATGTAAAAAAAGAATTTCTGGCTGAATACAAAAGTTATGGTGAAAACGAGCATATCCAAGATTTCAAGAAAGATGTGGAAACAAATGCAAATCATAACATTGCACGAACAGTGGTTGTTTCAGCAGACCGTTTGGTTTCAGCATTAAGTGCCGAAGCCTTAAATGCTCATATTGAAGAAGGCTCACTTCATATGCTGCTAGACAATGCTTTAGTGCAAGAAAGGGGCTTAACATCTGATATACACACTTGCCTACAAGGTTTTGAAGATAAATATCCAAACAGTGATAGAAATAAAAAGCAAAGCCAAGTGGTTGAAGCGTTAAATGGAAGTGATGAAAGTGTGGCAGTGCTTCAAGGGGCTGCGGGTTGTGGTAAAACAAAAATAGCTCTGGAATGGGCTGCAAAGAACCATGCTAGAAAAATCATATGGGTGTGTCCTCGTGTTCAAGTTTGCCAAGGTTTATTGAATGATTTAACTGGTTCTGAGTATTTGCCAGATACGAAAATTGAAATATGTACGGGTGAATTTAAAACGATTCACCAGCACGGAAAGGAATATACAACGCCTGAAAATGAAGAGTTTTCAGGTGATATTGTGCTTACCACCATCGAGCAAGTGTTAAACACCATTACAACGCACACAAAAATCACAGGTTTGGTACAATATATGAATGCCCATGTGGTATTTGATGAATACCATGAATATATCCCAATGACAGGGTTTAATTTGTTGTTTGCAGAGCTGGTGAAATGTAAACAACTACAAAGCAACGTACAAAATACATTGTTGGTATCTGCAACACCGAATTATTATTTTGTACGAGAGCTTTTAGGTATTGATGAGGATGATATTGTGAGTATGCCAAGCTTTAATCAAAGCAAATACCACATTGAATTTCAGCCTTTTGATGATAAAGAGGAAGATGAAAGTAATCCTTTATATCAGTTACAACCTAAAAACACTTTTGTTATTAGTAATACCGCGATTACGGCACAAAAAAGCTTTATTCAAAATCAGAGTGAAGAACATGCCACCTTGATTCACTCAAAGTTTAAGAAAACGGATAGAAAAGTGTTGTTTGATAAGGTGTTTGATGCTTTTAAACAGAATGGAGATAAAAGTTTTGATGTGTTGCGAGCAGGTCCAATTGTTCAAGCCTCATTGAATATCACTTGCGACAAAATGATTACTGAAATGACCAATGCAGAAAACTGGCTACAAAGAATGGGCAGACTGGATCGTTTTGGTGAGAATGATGTGCCAAATCTTTATGTATCAGCAGTATCAGAGCATGTAAGAAGTGGTAAATGCTTGGGTAATGCCAAGTTCTTGAATGGTCTTTATTGCTTACAAAGCAGCAAGGCATGGTTGAATTTTTTAGAACGAGAACTGCCTGAGAACAATACAGTTTCGATTTCTGAAATATACGATATGTACCAACGATTTTATCAAGATGCCAGTAGTTCCGAAGCCATAGAACAAGATTTGTTGGCAGCTTTAAAGGCGAGTACCGTGTTGATTGAAGCAAAAATTATAGACCCTATTTCCTTCCCCAATAAGAAAAAAACAAAGGATGGAAAGGTGAAAATTAAAAATAATTCATTACGGGGCAATAGTCGATTTGTGCAAATGGCTGTGATGAACATTGGTCATGATAAGAATGTGTTTCCAAATGACTATGCTTGTATTGATGAGAGCTTAACGCTTTCCGTTGATTTGATTAAAGGTTATGGGGAAAGTGAAATGGACTTGTTAGCCTTTATGGCAAAAAAACATCATTCAATCAAAGCTGATCCAAGCTATGGGGTGAAAGCAACAACCAAATATAAAGATAGTGCGTATTTAAAAAAATCTAAAGAACCCGAAACACCTATTTATTTAAGTTATACGCTTGAAGATTTAAAACAAGTAGAAGCAGAGCAACACCCTTATGCCATTTATTATGCCATAGGAAAGAATCAACCGATTGGGGCTATTTCAGCCTATAAAGTTAAAAACCAAGGAGAGCAAGCATGAAAAAAGTAACAGGCATTAAAAGTGTAGATTTCAAAATTACGGCATTGGGGCACGGCGTGGTAAACTGGAATGGACCGACAACATTGACTGGTGATGGTGGTAAAACAGTTGATAATCACACATTGCCAAAGCTACGTGGATATACGAATTTAACTGGAAAAGTGAAAGATGAAACAGGGTATAAATACAAGAAAGAAGCAACAGATATTGATTTTAAGAAAACACCTTTGTACATCAGTCAAAACTGTATTCGACATCATTTGTTTAGAGACCAAGCATTTGATTTACATTATGCCGCAGAAAAGAGCCTTCAAGGTGTTTTAGCATCAATTACAGGTTTGATTCGCGGTTATGTTGTACCCTCTAGTCAATATAAACGAACCAGCCCTCTGTTGATGGAAGATTTTGTAGATGAACTTGGGAATGGAAATTTTGAGCAGTTTGGACAAGCTGGAGAACGTGATAGTTCATCTTTTTTCTCAAAAACCACTTTTGGCGATACAAAATATACATCTTATGGCTCAATAAGTGTCGAGCAATTGCAGTTTATCTCATTGGATAAAAAGTTTGACCGAGCGGCAATGGTTATCAAAGAAGGGCAGGGGGAAGAGGTCGCGCAAGCTGTGCAAGCGTTTATTCAAGGATTAAATCCAGAGCTAAACCCACAAGCTATTTTTCATCCCAATTATGTGCGTGGAGGTACGATTTTTGAAGAAGGAGAGCTGGGTATTTTGTTAAACAATGATGCCGTACAATCATTGGTTGAACATACCTTAACCATGATCAATGAGCTTTCAATTCGCCAAGCAAAATCGTATATGTATGTCGATGAAATTGTAGTTGATTATAATGATAGCCATAAGATGATGCGTATCAAGCACAGTGAAGGTGATATATCTGAGCAGCCCAATAGTGATTATGCTGTATATTTCTATTCTAAAGAGAAGTAAGCCATGAAAATTATCATAGATTATGATTCCTCTTGGCGAAATTCGTTTTTAGATGGTGATAATAATGAACCACTACCTAAGAAAGGTCGTAAATTTGTTGGTTCAATGACTAATTTGAAAAAAGCTGAAAACTTTATGAAGCGAGAGGTGACGCTTGATACTGTTATGGGCTTGCTGAATAGAGTTATTGGCGATCAACGCAAGTTATATCAAGCAAGAGCATGTGATACATACTATTTCAAGGACATTGATGATATAGCCGTGTCTTTTCAGGACAAGGCAATTGAAACCAGTGATATGACGTATATTCGGAATATGACTGGAAGTACAGATCAAAACGCTTTTACAGGGGCAATTAAATCAAATGACTTGATGTTTTCGTCAGATTATTCGGATGAGTTTTGGGGTGTGCTCGCCCTTAGTTTTGATCAGCTTTGTCACTTTATTATCAATGGTGAGAAAGTAACTACAATGATTGAGAAAAATCCCATTTCAATCATTTCTCGGCTAGAAATTCTTAATAAAGAAAAAGCTGTTCCCTATGAAGGGCTAGCCTGCGAAGCAGTATTGAAATTAAATTCTGTATTTGAAGGAATCGCATACCTTAATAAAAAAAATAACGTGATGCCGATAAGCTTATATTGCTCAGCTCTTTATTTGCAACTGGATAGGCTTTCAAGTCAGTTTGACATGAGTTCTGCGAAAACAAAAGCAGGTGGTATAAGTGGTATTTCAAAGCGAGGGTTTACAACCAAAGACTTTATGAATCGCTTTACAACAGGTGACAAAAAGAAGATTTGGGGTAACCCTTATATCCATGAAGAATTTATAAAGGGTGAAGGTAAAACTAAGCACTTGATGACCAAAGCCAGTGGTCAGCTAGAAGTCAATCTTGATATAAGCAGAGATAGAGCCAACGAAATCAAAGGAATGATTGAGGATGCTGGCGTATCTAGCTTTTATTTAGGTAAGAAAGGTTTGGCATATATTTCGTCAATAAGCACTAGGGAGATTCGTAAATGAATGATTATATGGATATTCGAATTAAACCTGATGCAGAAATGCGAGAAAATGTTTTGCTTAATAAAGTTTACACAAAATTTCACAAAGCTTTATGTGATTTAAAGGCTACGGATATTGGCATCAGTTTTCCAAAATATCGTGTGAAATTAGGTGAGGTGATTCGTATTCACGCGAGTAGTGATAGGTTAAAAGAATTACAAATGATGAACTGGTTGGGTGGCTTGTCGGGTTACTGTGATGTGAGTGATATTTTACCTGTACCTAAAACAGTGGAAGGTTATCGGACGGTTTCACGGGTTCAACCGACCATGACGTTGGCTAAACTTGAAAAGAGGGTTAAATATCAAAAAGCCAATGGAGATTTAATAACCAAGGAAGAAGTCGAGTCTTATAAAAAGCAATATAAGGCGAAGATGTTCGCACAAGGGCTGGATAACCCTTATTTGGAGCTGCAAAGCAACTCAAATGGGCATAAACATCGTAGGTTTATTCAGTTTGGCGAGTTGTTGGAGAGTTGTACGGAAGGGGAGTTTGACCAGTTTGGTTTGAGTAAAACAGCAAGTATTCCATGGTTTTAACCAATAAATTTAACGCTCTTTAAAACTTGTTTATTATCAGCATGTTAGGATGCTCCACTTTTTCATTGGGTAAATCATGAAGAAGCGGGGCATCTTTTTGTTTTATAAAGACAAACTATTTGTATAGTTGGGGTTCACTGCCACACAGGCAGCTTAGAAAAGCACCATTATTTGCAAGTTCGTTATTAACGAGTTCACTGCCACACAGGCAGCTTAGAAATTCACGTGTATGGGCGCAGGCTTTGCAGATCAGTTCACTGCCACACAGGCAGCTTAGAAACATACACAATAAAATTGCCAGCGCAGTATGCAGTTCACTGCCACACAGGCAGCTTAGAAAAGAAATTCGCATGTCTCATTAAGCTCTTTATCGTTCACTGCCACACAGGCAGCTTAGAAATTACCAAGCGAAACAAATCAATGGGGTCAGACTCGATTGATTTTAGAATTTAGATTGTTTTGCTTTAATATCATATAGCTATAAATGGGAAATGATTCCAAAAAGATCAACTAAATATCAATCGAGTCTGACCCTATTGATTTTAAAAAATGACTTTAAAAATTGTAAGGTCAGCAGAAAAGGAACTATCAAAACAAGGTCTTTGCAAAGCTGGAAGCGTTAGAAAATAAAGCTTTTCCCGTTGGCTATAAGAAGTTGAAAGGGTTTAGCGATTTGTACCGTGTAAGGGTTGGTGACTATAGAATTGTTTATAGTTTCGATGGAAAGCAAGTCATTGTATTAAGGGTAAGGCATAGAAAAAAAGTATATGACAGTTTATAGATGAAAGCGGCTTTTTTTGCCGCTTTTTTTTGGTGTTATCTAACGTTACGTCATAACGGAAAAGCGCGTGTTTTAAACTCTTTTTAGACTTCGCCACATGCAGCGCATAAAACGCAAAATTCAAGCATGGAGAAAAAATTATGAGTATTTACGCGAGAAATTTAGCGCGAGTATCGCCGTTTCAATTAAAATATATAATGTCGCATAATGGATATTATGTAAAGTTATAAAAATAGTGTAGAAATGAAGAGTATGGTTAAACCCTATATGTTATAAATAGTTAGCCCTCTACAGAGAATATGTTACTTGCTTATATGTTTCACAGGAATATGTTACTTGCTTATATACAGCTAAATGCCCAAAGGTCTAAAAATGCCAGATAGAATTATACATATAGATAATAATTTCGATAAGTTAGATAAACTTATGAAAGTATTACGTAAAGAGTGTTCATGGGATTGCGAACAAACCATTGAAAGCTTGAAGCGTTATACCCTTGAAGAAGTACATGAGGTCTTAGAAGCCATTGATATTGCATCGAAGCAGGGCGACTGGAACCCCCTACTTCAAGAGCTTGGTGATCTTTTGCTGCAAGTTTCTTTTTATGCATGTATTGCAGAAGAACAGGGAAAATTTAACTGGGATGATATTGTTGAGGCTTTGGTAGCAAAAATGATTTATAGGCACCCGCATGTCTTTGGTGATGCCAGACCATCTAATTTGAATGAACAATGGGAGTCACTCAAAGATAGTGAACATCATGAGCGTAAAAGCTTGATGGATGGCATTCCACCACTTCCTGCCCTTAAATATGCACAGAAACAACAAGACCGTGCCGCACGCATTGGTTTTGATTGGGTGAAAGCAAGCTATGTGATGGAAAAAATGCGTGAGGAAATGGATGAATTGGAAGTTGAGATTCAATCTAATGCACCAATAGCTCGCCTTGAAGATGAGTTTGGTGATGTGTTTTTTACCCTGGTAAATCTTGCCCGAAAACTTGGTTTGGATGCTGAACTATGTTTGATGAGTACAAATCGCAAGTTCGCCCAACGTTTTCGTGGCATGGAAAATCTTTCCGAAAAACAAAACCTTTTGTTAAAAGATATGGATAGCATCGCCCTTGAGAAGCTTTATGAAGATGCTAAAAATGAATTACGGAGTAGAAATGACAGATAAAAAAGATCGCCAAGAACCCGCATCACAAGAACTACAAATTCAGGTTCCACCTGAGGTGCAGCGTGGTGTTTATGCCAATCAGATGTTTGCTACGCATACACAGGAAGAGTTTATTTTGGATTTTATTCTTGCATCACAACCAGCTGCTGTTGTGAATGCACGGGTTATTATCTCCCCTACTCACGCCAAGCGTATTGTTGCTGCATTACAGGAAAACATTAACAATTATGAGTCAAATTTTGGAGAAATTGCGCTTATAAACCCTATAACACCATCTGATATTATTCGCCATTAAAATCATTTCAACTCTATAAGCTTGCATTCAATGGAGTGCATAGCAATTATTTTTGTTGAAATATATGCGTTTTTTTTAATTTATACGCAGAATCCATGCAGCCCAGCTTATGAAGCAAAGGATTCCGCAATAACTTTCTGGAAGTCAGAAGCTAGGTAAGGCTTTTGTATAAAACCAGCTAGCCTTTTACCTTGAAAAGCAGCCATTGCATCCTCTTTACTATAACCAGATGACAGAATCACTTGCACATTGGGCGAAATTTTCTGCAATTCACAAAAACAATCTTCACCATTCATACGAGGCATGGTCATATCAAGGATAACCCCAGTTAACTCTTTCTGATGCTTCTGAAATACTTCAAGCCCATCTTGTCCATCAATAGCTGTTACGACGCTGTAGCCCATATTTTTGAGTAATATAGAGGTAAGCATGCGCAGACTTTCTTCATCATCAATGACCAAAATCATGCCTGAACAGTGTTTAGGTTCTTTTATATCCTTTGGCTCCAGAGAGATTGCATGACTGATTGAAGAGGCTGGGAAAGCAATTTTAAACGTTGTTCCTATATCAGGTTCAGAACGCAAATTTAGAATGCCTTTATGCCCATTAACAATACCAAGAACAGCACTCATGCCTAAGCCACGCCCTGTGAATTTAGTGGTAAAAAAAGGGTCGAAAATTTTCTTTTGAGTCTCTATATCCATACCACAACCAGAATCTGACACCTTTATATAAACAAAGTTACCAACCGAAGAGCCAACTTTATGTAAAGATTTTTGTAAATATACGTCATCCACTTGCATCAAACCTGTTGAAATTGTAATCGTACCAGCAGTTTTATTGATTGCTTCAGAGGCATTGATGACTAAATTCATGATAATTTGCTGTATCTGTGTGATATCAGCATCAATATTTGGTAATGATTGATGTAAATCGAGTGTTAAGGTGATTTTTTTGTCTATTGATACCTCTAACAATGTTACTATTTCACTAACCAAACGAGATAAATCAAGTGGCTGAATAATAAATGAACCCTTACCCGAATAAGCTAGCATTTGCTTACATAAGTTAGCAGCTTGCAAACTTGACTGCTTGATAGCATCCAAGTGCCCTTTTGCAGGCGAGGAACGATCAAGCTTGCGTACAGCAAGCTCTACATTACCAATAACAGCAGTTAAAATATTATTAAAGTCATGTGCAATACCACCTGCCAACACGCCCAGTGATTCTAGCCTATCGACATGTTCAACTTGCTGCTGCAAGGCGATTTCATTGCGCAAATCACGGGCAATCACCGCCAGATGAATAGGGTTTCCATGCTTATCAGGCAAAGCCATAAATGTACAAGCCATGGGAACGGGGTTTGAATCTTGATCAAGAAAATCACATTCTGTTTCAACAGCACCATGGTTTATAATTTCAGGCAGTATATCGTTGATAAGGGTTTTGTTTGTTTCTGGGCTATAAAAACGCCCAATTTTTATCCCATCCAAAGGTGTATTTTTTCTTAATCCTAATATTTTTCTTCCAGCAGGGTTAATATAAAGAACATTGCCCTGCTCATCAGCGATACCTACTAAATTCAGAGAAACTTCAATAATAGCTGCCAGATCTCGAAGTTTGGCTGTACGCTCTTCCACCAGCGTTTCTAGATTATCATGAGAGTCTTGCAGAGCCTTTTCTACAGCTTTTCGCTCGCTAATATCCCGAAAAACCATCGTATAGGATAGGATGCCGCCTTGCTTAACAACTGAAGCAATAAATTCGACAGGAATCTCTGAGCCATCTTTGCATTGTGCTACGCCTTCAATGCGTAGATTCATTAATGCTCCCCTACCGCGTTTCAAATGGCGCTGAAAATTCTTTAAATGAGCATGGCGTAAACGCTTAGGTAGAAGCATATCTTCAAGCAATCGCCCTAATATTTCAGACTCTTTATAACCAAACATTTGTTCAGCCATGGGGTTCCATGATTGAATAGTCCCGTTTGGATCAACCCGAACTATGGCATCCATCGAACCTTTCACGATTAACTCAGACCAAACTCTAGCTTCTTCCAACGCATTAGATTTTTCAGCAATACGCTGCTGATAGGATTGTAATTGTTTTTGAAAAGGTAGTTGCACATTACTATTTTCAAGTTGGCGCATACGCTTACTTAATGCTTTAATCGTTTCCTGTGCAGCAGCCAATTGGACGCGCAATTTTTCTTTGCTATCACCCATGATTAAACATAGCCAAGGCAACCATTGTTTGATTGATATGCAACCCTTGCCATTGCTCCCCATAGGTATCAAAACCAATCACATGCTTGCTCATTGCGGCTACTTCACTGGCCATCCCTTGAAGGCAGTCTGTGGATTTAGATTCCAATTGCCGCAAAATACAGTTGAAGATTAGAATCAGTTCGATGTTGTTGGCGGGTTTGTTTAGTTTCTGAAGTGCATGGTTGAATTGTTGAACCATATTCTGATGTGAACATAAGTTTAGTATCATTCCTTCTTCAATAGCGCAGTAAAAAATCAGTGAATTGTTTTCACCTAGCTGACTGATAGAGCGTACATAACATTCTTGCTGATATTGGTAAATGAGAGGATGTTCTGAGAAAACTTGCGTATTCAAATCTTCTACACTTCGATGAAGTAACTGAGCATAACGCTCTGCCGCAGGCATGCCATCCAAATGATAAACAATCCGTTTAGATACATCAGCCTTGGTGATAATTGTGTCCACATCACCAGGAATAAAATGCTGATGTTTCACCGCCTTAAATGGCAACTTGCTTTCCGCCAATACAAAAATCGCTGCGTTTTGGTAGGCTTTGGCGTTGGCAATGACATAAGTATTCTCAAATTTAAGGTCATCACCAGCAGACCCACCCAACAATGGAATATTACCCAGCTCCGAAGCCATAGCAGCAATGATGGGCTCTTCTCGTTTGCTCAAGCCATCAAAAAAACTCAAACAAAAATGCTCTTTTGAATTCAAGTCCATCCAATTAATGCCAAGCTGTTGTAGCAATTCAGTGCATACTGCTTTAGCACCATCAGCGGGGTCGGATGAGAGATTCTCTAATACACTCATACTCCACTTAATATCAGGGCTTGTTATGCCCAAAAGCACAAGCTCATTGTTTTTATGTTGTTTTGCGAGCCATTCTCCAGCAGTTGTGCAACCGACAATCAGTGTCTTCGAAAAACGCTTATCAAGAATCAATGCAATATCATGAGGGTTTTGTATTGTGGAATGAAAAACAAACAATATATCGGGTGAGAAATCATCATCCCAATGTTTGCTAGCCTCAAGCACTGCCGCTTGAGCATTACGCTTTGTTGATGAACCATCAAAAATATTCAATTCGTCACTCCGCTATACATTACTTGCCCAATGACTATAGCACATTTACTATCGCTTATATCATGTTCGCAGTAATTTTAATTATAACTCATTAACTTGATGAGTCTCATCATTAGGGTTCAAAGCCTCTTGTAAAGAAATATGATGCATCAATTTTTTCTCAATCACTTCGGATAAAGTGCAGTTTTCTTTTTGCGCATGATAATCAAGAATGAACCAGGCATTTTGGGTAAGTGTGATGGTTTTGGTATCAACACCGCGTGAGCGTTTACGTGCTGCACGAATAGCATTTTTCATTTGTAACCACTGGGCTTTCTTTAACCAAAGTTCACACCACTTATTCAGTGCAATAGCATCATCTTTCACTCTAGATAATGCGTGTTTGGCAGGGTAAGTTCGATTTTCAGGAAGCCATGTTGGGTTTTCAAGTTTCCTTTCAATCCAACGACGTGCAAACCAGTGATCATGATTGGTGATGCTATATTTTTTTCTAGCCACGAATAAATTCCTTTAAAAACAGCAAATATTCAACAATACGTGACAAGGTAACGCTGTTTAATCAGCGTTGCAAGTAAGAAATAGAAGATTCACAAGCATCATGAAGTGATGCTCCTTTGGAAAGGTTTGCGGTAATCGCGGATGCCAGACGGCAACCTGTGCCGTGTGATTGTTCACTGCTCCATGTTTGTTTTGGGTGCGAAAATATAGCCACTTCACCGCCCTTCTCACACAGTACATCTGTGCAAATATCATTCTTCCCATGTCCACCCTTCAAAAGCACTGCGCAATTCAGTTGCATGGATAATGCGGCTGCATCTTCCACGGCATCATCAACATCTTGACCTAGAAAAATAGCGGCTTCATCTAAGTTTGGCGTGAGTAGTGTTGCATGTTTGATAAGCGTATGTTTTAAGGTTTCAATCGCACCAGAGTTTAAAAGCTCTTTGCCACTACTGGAGCTTAGTACAGGGTCAATAATTAGCGTTTTATTATGATGATTCAAATCCAAACATGCAGAAATCACAGCAATGTGCTCGGCATCCAATAACATGCCTGTTTTAACTGCTGCGACATCGTAGACATCAAAAATAGCCTGTAGTTCGGCATCCAATTGTGCCAAAGAAACAGCTTCAATACGGTAAATAGATTGGTGATTTTGAGCGGTTAATGCAGTAATCGCACTACAACCTTGCACAGCCAATGCTTCAAACACACGTAAATCAGCTTGAATACCTGCCCCACCACATGAGTCCGAACCACCAATGGTTAAACAAATTGGGCGCTTCTTTAAATCTTTATTTATGCTTTGTTCCATGTCTCAATTAGCTCCGTAGCTCGGTGCTCAATATTTTCGGCTTCAAATAAACCTGTAATAACGGCTGCCGAGCTTGCCCCTGCATGCTTCACTGCTGCAATATTATCGATTGTGATACCACCAATGGCACAAATATTGGCATCAGAAAACATCTGTCTAGCTTTATTGAGGCGCGGCAGCCCCAATACAGGCACTTCAGGCTTGGTTCTACTGCCAAATACAGCACCAAAAGATACATAATCAGCACCATGCTCCAAAGCAAGCTTGGCAAACACAGCATCAGCACGGCAAGTAATGCCAATGATCATCGATTCATCCAGATCATTGCGAATATTGCCCAAATCCGCAACATCATCACGACCCAAATGCACACCATCTGCCCCCGATGCTTGTGCCAATTGAATGGAATCATTGATGATAAACGTAGCATCATAGTGTTTAGTGATTTCACGCAATGCCAAAGCCCGTTTGAGTACGCGTTTATAACCTGATTTTTTATCGCGAAATTGCAGAGTTTGCAGCCCACCCTTTAAGGCTGCTTCAGCTTTGGATAATAAAACATCATCATCCAAATCTGCAGGCAAGATGCCATAAACACCTGTAATCGTATCTTTCATCAGTCTAAAACTTTTAATAAGTCCGTAAATTTCGGCAGGCTTACTACTTTATGAGCATATTCTTCTGGCACATCTTGATAACCATGTTCAGCAAATGCGACGGTATGACACTGCGCTGCAAAACCCGCTTCAACATCAAAGCGTGTATCACCTGTCATGACTGTTTCTGATGGGCTAACACCCATAGCACGACAGCATTCAATCAGCATATCTGGGGCTGGTTTTTTTGCAAAACCATCTTCTGGTGACAATGATAATGTCATATAATCATCCAAACCCAATGCTTTGGTCACCTTCACACGTGCTTTAGCAGGTTTGGCGGTCACGATACACATCGGTAAACCCTTAGCCTGAATCGTATCCAAGGTCTGTTTTACACCAGGAAACATACTGCCAAAATCAGCAGGATGTTGTTCATAAAAATCAGCAAAAGTATGGTACATAGCCATGGTATCTGGGTGATCCATTGGTTTTTGCAATACATTTGAAGCCAATTTTTGCGCCCCACCACCAACATGCGGCTGGGTTTCTTCGATGCTCATTTGAAAATCGTAACCCAATTTTTCCAAAGCACGATTGGCATTGGCACGAATATCAGGCAGTGCATCAATCAGTGTGCCGTCCAAATCAAAAATAAATGCTTTTACAGTCATAAATACCTCATTTCAGCCTAAAATGGCACTAATTTCTTTCAAAACGCCGTCATTTTCTTCTTTTTTCTTCAATTCAATCAACTTTTCAATCAATCCATCAATGTTTTGCAGTCTATGCAAGGCTGCCAATGCCCATATCGCATGCCCACGTATCAAAGGCTCAACATCGTCTAATACCTTTAATAACAATGGTACAAATTTCATATTACCTGAATTGCCCATGGCAATGCATACATTGCGTAAAAATGCCGCACGCCCCGTACGTTTTACAGGTGATTTTCGAAATCGCTCGCGAAATTCTTGTTCATCCAAAGCCAGTAGGCTAGCAAGTTCTGGTAAGATGTTCTCCCCACGTGGAGTAAGTAAATCCGTATCAGGTATTTCGGCTTTGTTATTCCAAGGGCAGATAGCTTGGCAATCATCACAACCATAAATATGATTGCCCATAAGTGGGCGAAGTTTATACGGAATAAAGCCTTTATATTCAATGGTTAAGTATGAAATGCAAAGGTTTGCATCAACCACATAAGGCGCAACAATGGCTGCGGTTGGGCATATATCAATACATGCAGTACAACTTCCACAATGCTCACTTGCGGGAGCATCAACAGGAATTTTTGCACTGGTAAAAAGCTCCCCCAGCATCATCCATGAGCCTTGTTGACGGTGAATGGTGAGTGTATGTTTGCCTTGCCAACCAAGCCCTGCGGATGCTGCCAAGGCATGCTCTAGCACAGGTGCGGTATCAACATAGACCCGCTGCTCATGTTCACCCAAAAGGTTATCTAAATCACGTGCCAAGGCTTTGAGTCGTTTCTTCATCATATCATGGTAATCTATGCCATGTGCATAGGATGCAATCGCCCCCTGCATCGGTGAGCTGTTGGCTTGCTCCAAACTATAAGGCGGTGGTACATGTCGCATCGCAAGAGAGATGACCGTTTGCACATCATTCATCATGCTCATCGGCTCTTTTCGACGTTCCAGCCGACTTTCTTCCGCCATCCAAGCCATATCAGCATGCATATTTGAACCCACCCAACAATCCAATGCCTTACTATCTTGGCTTCTTATTTCAGGGTGTGAAAAGTGGCATAAGTCAAAGCCATGTTGATAGGCACATGCACGAATAGACTTGCGTAAATCCTTTGTCTCTTTCAAAGGCTCATCTCTTTTTTTGTATTGAAGGATAAAATTTCAAAAAAGCTCATGCTCAATACTAGGAAGCTATAGCTTCTAAATCAATTTACTCAGGACTTATACTAAAGGGCACCTCGAAAAACCTCGGTACTTCGCCAAACTTGTGCTTTTCACCCCTAGCTGCGTTGAATAAAATGGACAATAGCGATGCTATGACTCATTTCATTGCGCCTTGCTATGAGTAAAAATCAGCGTCGTTTGACTCGTCCGAGGTTTTTCGAGGTGCCCTAAACGGCTTCTAATAGATGATGAATATGCTGGCTTAAATCTTCAACAGCGAAAGGTTTTTCTAATACGCGTGTATATTTCGCATCTTTGGGAAGCTCTAATAAACAATTTTCATCATAACCAGTAACAAAAATAATAGGCAACGCAGGGTGATTGATCCAAAGCTCTTTTGCCAATGCCACACCACCTAAGTTGGGCATCACAACATCGGTTAAAACGAGCACTATTTTATCTTTGTATTGTTCAAAAATCTTCATTGCTTCCAAGCCATCGCTTGCTTGTAATGTTTGATAACCAAGGCTGATTAAAAGCTCACTATTCACCTCACAAACAATTTCCTCATCATCAACACATAAAATGAATTCGCCATGCCCTTCTAACAAATCACTTTGGCTAGATTTTTCAGTTATATATTCATCATTTACGATAGTTGGTAAGAAAACATCCACAGTTGTTCCCTCATTTAGAACACTATCTATTTCAATAAAGCCCTGATGACTTTGAATGGAGCCATAAATCATAGCCAGACCCAACCCTGTCCCCTCTCCAATGCCTTTTGTTGTATAAAAAGGTTCGAAAACATGAATGAGACCCTCTTCAGAAATACCACAACCATTGTCCTCAATAGATAGCCGTGCATATGCTGTTTCCAGAGCGACTTCGGGGTGCCTTTGAACAAAAGTTTCATCAGCTAGGAATGAATGAATATTCACATTAATATTAGGTTTTTCTCTACCATTTACAGCATCACGGCTATTATTGATTAAATTCATTAACACCTGTTGTAATAAGCCTGGATCACCGTTGATGGGTAATGGTTCTTCGCATGTATGGATATTGAGCACAATATTTTCGGGAACTGTTCGTTCAGCAAGCTCAAGCACTTCTTTCATTAATAATGTGAATGAAAAGTTTTTTGTTTCAATTTCTCCTTTGCGGGAGAACGTTAGTAATTGCTTAATCATATCGGCTGCGCGAAAGGACTGTTTCTCTAAGGCTTCAATATCTTGGATTAGTTCAGGGTTGTTTTGCTGTTTGTATTTCATGAGGTAAAACGATCCCACCATACCTGCTAGTATATTGTTAAAATCATGGGCAATACCACCAACCAATGTTCCTACAGCTTCCATTTTCTGTGCTTGATTGAATTTTACTTCCATCTCTTTTAAAGATGTAATATCCCTTAAACTACCTTCTACGCCCTGAACTTGACCATCTTCATCATATATAAAATGTGAATTGGCAGACAACCAAATGATTTTACCATCTTTGCGCCTGATTTGCGCCTCAAAAGAATCAACCTTTCCCTCTGGAGAGGCTTGCAAACAATTGAGTAGTTTTTGTCGGCTGTTGGGGTCAACATAATAATCCGATACCTTACTTCCAATAAGTTCCTCAAGTTTATAAGCCATAAGTGATTGGATTACTGGTGAGGCATACACGAACCTTCCTTCCGCATCAGTTCGGTAAATACAGTCCTGCATATGCTCAATCAATTCTCGGTATTTCTTTTCACTTTTTTGTAGTGCTTTTTCAGCCAATCTGCGGTTGTTAATATCAATCACTACACCTTGCATCATTGTTTGCCCTTGAATCAATATTCGTGTTAAATGAACTTCGGCAAAAAATTCTTCTCCATTGATGCGTTTATGAATCCAATCAAAACGATTTGAGCCTGTGTCCATGGCTTGCTCGATGTACTGGCGAGCCAATGTGGCTGAATCAATACCCCCACTTTGAAATTCTGGAGAAACAACAATAGGGTTTAGCTTTAAAAATTCGTCTTTTGAAGCGCAGCCAAACATACGCAGTGTTGCAGCATTACATTCCACGAATTTACCATCTGATAATAGCATAATAGCGGTATCAGAGCTTTCAACCAGTGTCTGATATTTCTCTTCACTTTCTTGTAATGCTTTTGAGCGTAAAGCCACACGGTAATCCAGTTCTTCATTTAATTCTTTATAAGATCTCAGTAAATTTCGATTTTCCATAACGATTGATATAATATATACGATGCGCTCAAGAATAGGCATAGCACGTTGTAAGTGATTACCAGTTTCATCTGATGCAAAAAGAAATACATGCTTTGTTTCTTGGCTACCAGTTGTGATTGGAAGAATAAGTGCTTGATTGGGCGTGAAATCAATATCTGGCATATACAGGTGTGAAATAGATGGATGATGATGCTCTATAAACATTGAATGCCTACCTATTTCAGGCAATGGAAATGAAAAGCCATTGATGTCAGCATGAGCAAATGACACATACGATTGAAGAACACTTGCCTTACCCTGCTCCACTGTACAATAGGTCGCAAGCGGAACCCTTTTTAGCATAGAAATGCGTTCAAGTGCAGCATTCAAACCACTGCTTATATCTTCTGCCTGTTCAATAGCTTCGGAAACAAGCCCCATCATCAAGCTATCTTCAGTACGCTCAGTTAATAATGCATTTTCCTTTTCAAGGATATGAACTTTCTCTTTTAATGCTATTAAATCATTTGAATCAGCCATGCTGTTCTCGAATAAATGTTAAAATATTTTCAGCAGTCCATTCAGGCTCATCTTCCATCAAATAGTGGGAAGCTGTATCAATACGTAATAATTGGCTGCTGGGAATATCAGCATGCAATTTTTCTGCAGTTGACGCACCTAAAAATGAATCTGCATCACCGCGCATAATGAGTGTAGGAATATCTAGCAGCTTTAATTGATTGGCAATATCCATTAAATTATGGTTATCCAAACATCGGGCAAAATGCATAAATGCTTTGCGTCCTTTGCTGTTTCGCAAGGGTTTCCAGAATAAATCCATTAAGGCATTATCCACACGTTCTTTATGGTACATACCTGCTTTTACAAACAGCCTCATCATCCCCAAGTCCAAAGCACCCATTAGCAATTGACGAATAACAGGTGTACGGATGGCAATAATCGGTTGTACTGGCCAAAAATCGTAACCCACGGTATTAATTAAACTTAAACTCATAAGCATCTTTGCATGATTGGTCGCAAAGATTTGTGCAATACCACCAACCAAATGAAAGTGTTGAATGCCAAGTTGCTCTACAAAAGTAAATAAACGCTCTTCATGTGCTTTAATTGAGTAAGAAACATCCAATGGCATGTCCGAAGAACCACAACCAAGCAAATCAATGACAATAACATCATAATCTTTTTCTAAAAAGGGAAGAAGTTTACGCCAAATAAATGAGTAGGTGGTAATACCATGTACCAAAAGCATGACATCACCATTGGCATTGCCACTACGTGTATAACATATTTTTTGGTTGTTCATTACGGCATACAACAATAAAACACTCCAATACGATGCTAGAGCAATCTCTAATCTAGCACATAGAATGTATATTTGTACGCAATAAACAAGCCAAATTTAAAACAGTGTAAAAACTCAAAGATTATTTCTTACCTAAGCCCAATAAAAAGAACTCTGGTGAAGTTTTACGGCTTGCTGCGGGCTTAATATTCTTAATTTTTTGAAAATTCAAACCAAGTTCGCGACGAAAATCATCATAACCTTCACCCATAAAGGTTTTCATTAGAATATGACCGCCCTGACGTAGGTGTTGCTTGGCAAAATGTAGGGTCATTTCATTAAGTCCAATCATACGCATTTGATCGACTAGCTTATCACCACTCATTTCAGGTGCCATATCAGATACCACAACATCAATCACACGCCCTTGCAATGCTTCTTGCAATGCCTCTTGTCCTTCAGGTGAATCAAAGTCTGCTTGGATAAGCGTCACACCTTCAATCGGCTCCAGTGGTAATAAATCAATACCAATCACCAATCCATGAGAGCCAACATACGGTCGTAACTCCTCACTCCAAGAACCCGGTGCGCAACCCAAATCAACCACCACGGAGCCTTTTTTGATGTTTAAGCTATGTTTATCAAGAATTTCAGTGAGTTTGAAGGCGGCACGCGAGCGTTTGCCTTCTTTTTGGGCGCGTTTTACATGCGGATCATTGGCATGACGGTTAAACCATGCCGATGTCTTGCGATCTTTTTTGCTTTTGGATTGTTTTGCCATCTAAATCAACCTACTCCTTCAACTTCCAGCCAATACGCCATAAATACCACGATGATAACACAGCCAAAACAGTCAATGCCGCCACCGCTCCCATGGCTTGCAATGGATCACTATCACCTGTGGCAATAAAACCATGTCGAAAACCATCAATCAGGTAAAAGAATGGATTCCAAGCATTGATTGCCTGCCAAAATGGTGGTAACTGTGTCACCGAATAAAATACGCCTGATAAAAAGGTTAAAGGCATAATGATAAAATTATTTACCATTGCCATATCATCAAAGGTTTTAGACCACATGCCACCGATTAAACCCAAACTACCCATAATCAGACTTCCGCAAATACCATAAAATAAAATCATCCAAACATGCGTCAGTGTTAGCTCTGAAAATGGCAGTAATACCAGTAACAACACACTGCCAACCACCAAAGCACGTAATACTGCCGCAGCTAGAAATGCAAACACAGCCTCCCCTGCTGAAATCGGTGACATTAATAAAAACACATGCACATTCATAATTTTACCAACAATCATCGAGCTAGAAGTGTTGGCAAAGGCATTTTGCAGCATTGCCATCATCATCAGACCAGGAATCAAGAAACTAAAATAATCAACATCCAAGCCAGGCACTTGCCGCTCGCCCATGGCATAACGAAAAACAATCAAATATAAAATGGCTGTGAGTGCTGGAGCTACAATGGTTTGCATTTTCACACGTAAAAAACGTCTGCTTTCACGCTGGAATAATGTCCATGTACCAATTGGGTTAAATGAACTCATGGATTCAACCGCCCTGCTCTGAATTGCTTTGTTCTGTAGCTGTTAAACGTAAAAATACATCTTCCAGATCTTCTTGACGTATGCTTACATCTGCAGGCGTGCCAAAGCGTTGTTTGGCAGCTTGATAGACAACATCAAAATCAGAAGAGATACCTCGTTTATTTAAGGTTAAGCATAATTTATCCCCACAAATATGTGGAGAGAAATCTGCCAAAGAAGCTTTATCTTCTTCGGAGAGTTGCAAAGGCTTGGCATATTGTAAGCACAATGAAGATGAGGCAACCTCACCCATTAATGCCTTCATAGAACCTGATGTAATAAGTTTTCCTTGATTGATAATGGCTATTTGATCACATAGCTCTTCGGCTTCTTCCAGATAGTGGGTTGTCAAAAGAATGGTTGTTCCTGCGGCATTCAACTCGCGCATAAAGTCCCATAGGCGTTTGCGCAACTCAACATCAACACCTGCTGTTGGCTCATCAAGAATGACCAGTTTAGGACGGTGTACCAAAGCTTGCGCCACCAACAAGCGACGGCGCATACCACCCGACAATTGGCGGGTTATTTTATGTGCATGTTCACTAAGCTCCAAGCGTTCAAGCAACTCATCTACCCAAGCATCATCGGCTTTTTGTCCATACATGCCACGGCTGAATTTAAGCACTTCTCGTGGTGAGAAAAAAGGATCAAAGGCAATCTCTTGCGGAACCACGCCCATACGCCGTTTACACCATGCACGCTCCAGAAAAAGCTCGTGACCCAATAAAGACACACTTCCTGATGAGGCGTGTACGGTATCTGCTAAAATATTAATAAGCGTTGATTTACCCGCCCCATTAGGGCCTAACAATGCAAAAAAAGAGCCTTCAGGAACAAGCAATGAGACATCTTGCAAGGCTACTTTTCCATTACCATAAACTTTGCCAACATTCTTTATTTCAAGTGCATTCATGATAATATCAACACATAAAAAAAGCGGAGCATCGCCCCGCTTTTGTAATTATTTATCATAAAATTAGTATGATGAGGCATGTCCGCAGCCACTACCTTCTTCAGCTGGTGTGAATGATTTGCCACAGCCGCATGTTGAAGCTGCATTGGGATTTTTAATGACAAAAGATTCACCTTGCAATGAGGTTTTATAGTCAATTTCAGCACCATCTAGCATATCCAAGCTCATTTGATCTACCAATAGCTTTACACCGTGATTTTCAACCACTGTATCGTTATCTTTGACATCATCATCAAAGGTAAAACCATATTCAAAACCAGAACAGCCACCACCTGAAACAAATACCCGCAAGCTTAAATCTTTATTATCTTCTTGCGCCAATAAGCCTTGTACTTTTTCAGCTGCAGCCTCTGTTAATGTTACACTCATTTATAAACCTCTCTTCATCAAACCTATCACGAACCAAAATCTGATGAGCGTATTCTCTCGTTTATCATAGATGAGTGCAAGTTTCATTCAAGTATGCATGTTTATTAAAAAAAATTAATATTGAATATAGCCGAAACTGATTGAATACGGTAGAATGCGAATTTAAATATTTTCCATAAATACAAAGGAATAAATGCTGCATAACACATAAAGAAGTGTGGTATTTATGTCAGGGGGAAGAATGAGCGAAGTACAGGTAGAACGTAGGGCAGAACGTAATATCAGTAAGTTAACCGCCAGCACCGTTGCATTGGTTTTGGCTGGAGGTAAAGGCTCAAGGCTGAAAGCTTTAACCGAATGGCGTGCCAAACCATCCGTTCCATTTGGTGGAAAATTCCGTATTATTGATTTTCCACTTTCCAATTGTATCAACTCGGGCATTCGTCGTATTTCAGTGGTTACACAATATAAATCGCACTCTTTACAACGCCATTTACAACGTGGTTGGAGTTTTCTTTCTGGTCAGTTCGGTGAATTCTTAGAAGTTTTACCCGCGCAACAACGTCAAGGTGAAGGTTGGTATGAAGGTACTGCCGATGCCGTTTACCAAAATTTAGATATTATCCGTCATTATGATCCTGAATATATTGTTATATTGGCTGGTGATCATATTTATAAAATGGATTATGGTAAAATGATTGCGGCACATGTAGTCAATCATGCCGACATTACTGTTGGCTGCATCCCCGTCCCTTTGGATGAAGCCAGTGCTTTTGGTGTGATGGCGATTGATGATGATGAGCGAATTGTCGAATTTGCCGAAAAACCATCCAACCCTAAAACCATGCCCGGTGATGATACACAAGCCCTCGCATCGATGGGTATTTATGTTTTTTCAACGCAGTATTTGCGTGATCGTTTGGTCGTCGATGCAAAAGATCCAAACTCCACCCATGATTTTGGTCATGATTTGATTCCACATGCGATTGAGCATGCCAATGCCTTTGCATTTCCATTTGTGAATGCCAGTACAGGAGGTCCTAGCTATTGGCGTGATGTCGGTACCATTGATGCCTATTGGGAAGCCAACATCAATTTAGCTGAATTAGAACCTGAATTGGATATGTATGACAAAGACTGGCCAATCTGGACAGAACAAGAGCAACTTGCACCTGCTAAATTTGCTTTTGATGATGATGATCGCCGTGGTATGGCGGTCGATTCGTTGATTTCGGGTGGCTGCTTGATTACAGGCTCGACGGTTCGCCATTCTGTGTTGTTTTCAAATGTACGTGTACATTCCTATTCAACCGTTGAAGATAGTGTGGTGCTTCCTGATGTGGAAATTCGCCGCAATTGCCGTATTAAGAAGTGTGTCATTGATAAGGGAACCATTATTCCAGAAGGTACAATCATTGGTGAAAATGCCGAAGATGATGCTAAACGCTTCGATATTTCTGAAGGTGGTGTTGTATTGGTTACGCCAGAGATGTTGGGGCAAGATTTACACCAAGTTTAATGATTTTTTAACGCTGAAATAGCCAGCATTCAAAGCCCTCAGGCATAAACTGGGGGCTTTTTAATTTTTTATGTAGAATAAGGATATTTAATGAGCAACAAGCTTTCCATTGTATTTTATTGGCATATGCACCAACCATTTTATCGTGATGCAGATACAGGTCGCTATCACTTGCCTTGGGTGTATTTACATACCATGAAAGATTATACAGATATGGCTGAGATTTTAGAGCAATTACCCGAAGCCAAAGCTGTCATCAATTATGTTCCCTCTTTGACTGCACAAATTGAAGATTATGCTACGCAATTAGATGCTTTTTTAAAAAATGAAAGCAATGAATTAAAAGATCCTTTAATGGCATCATTGATTCATAAAACAGGCGATTATAATAAACAAGAGAAAGAGTTTTTATTGGAAAATTGTTTCCGCCTTAATCATGAGCGTAACCTGCATCGTTACCCCGCTTATTCACGTCTATTAAGCTTGTCCGAACATGCTCAAAGCCATGATGCTATTGAATATTTGGGTGGTTATTATTTTACCGATTTGGTTACTTGGTATCATCTTGGTTGGTTGGCTGAAACAGTACGCGAACGTAATTTTGTTGCACGTCGCTTGATTGAAAAAGGCTGTCACTTTAGCTATCAAGATCGTCATGATTTACTCACGCTTATTTCATCATTACTCAATGAAATCCCCGCGACCCATCGCCGTTTATTAGAAGCGGGTAAAGTTGAATTAACAACAACACCTTATGCCCACCCTATTATCCCTCTGATGCTTGATTTTAATACTGCGCGTGAAACAGTTGCCGATGCACTGCTTCCTCAAGAGCAATATCCAGGTGGTGAAGCACGCGCTATAGAGCATATTGAATTAGCCATTACATCACACGAAGCGTTCTGCGGTCAAAAGGCCAAAGGTGTTTGGCCTGCTGAAGGTGCTGTTTCAGAAGCAACCTTGGCTTTGCTTGGTAATGCTGGTTTTGATTGGTGTGCAACAGGTGAATCAGTATTGCACCATTCATTGGGTTATAATTTGCGCGAACAACATCCACATGAGCTTTATCAGCCTTGGTTGGTCGGTGAAGGAGATGAGCAAATAAGCTGTTTCTTCCGTGATGATCGATTGTCTGACTTGATTGGTTTTGAATATTCAAAATGGGCAACCGATGATGCTGTGGCCAATTTTATGCACGAGCTTGCTGAAATCAAACATCGTACTCAAGGCTTGAAAAATCCTATTGTACCTATCATTATGGATGGTGAAAATGCTTGGGAACATTTCCATGAAAATGGTGTGCCTTTCCTTGTGAAACTTTATCAAAGCATTGCCAATCATGATGATTATGAATTAACAACATTCAGCGAATATTTGGCAGATAATCCAGCCAAAACACCATTGAAGAAGCTTGTTGCTGGTTCATGGGTCTATGGCAATTTATCGACATGGATTGGTGACCGTGCCAAGACCAGTGCATGGGAATTACTGATTGCTGCGAAAAAAGTCTTTGATACACGCATCGAACACTTAACCCCAGAAGCAGCAGAGGCAGTGAAAGAGCAGTTACGCATTTGTGAAGGTTCTGACTGGTGCTGGTGGTTTGGCGATTACAATCCCTCTGGCGCAGTAAAAGATTTTGATAAGCTATATCGCAAACACTTGAAAAAGCTTTATCAATTGATGGATTGTATCGCACCTGAAAACCTTAACCGTGCTATTTCTCAGGGTGGTGGTGATGCTGAGGGTGGCGGTGCGATGCGTCGCGGGGGAGCTGGAGACGAATGACCTCACCTCTTGAACAACGTCAATCAGGTGTGTTATTACACCTAACATCCCTACCAGGACCTTTTAAACATGGCGTTTTAGGTGCGGAAGCTTTGCAGTTTATTGATCAAATCGTTGAAGGCGGCTACCGCATTTGGCAGTTTTTACCTTTGGGACCTACACATAGCCATGGCTCACCCTATGAATCCTTATCTTCTTCTGCGGGCAACCCTGATTTGATTGATTTGCGTGTCGCCGAGCAAAAAGGCTGGCTAACAGAAAAGGACATCCAACGTGTTATTCAAGGTGATTTACCTTTAGCGACGGCACGTGCCAAAGCTGCATTGAGTTTCTGGCAAGAAGCGGAAAGCAATCACGAATTGTGTGAGAAAATAAAGTCATTTAGACAAGAAAACGAAGCTTGGTTGGAAGACTATGCCTTATTTGCATCACTTAAGGCTGTGCATGGCGGTATGCCTTGGTGGCATTGGCCCAAAGATTTGCGTGATCATAAGCCAGCAGCTTTAAAAGCAGCATCACACACCCTACTTGCTCATATTCATCAGGTTATTTTTGAGCAATTTTTGTTTGCAGAGCAATGGCAATCGATTAAAGAATATGCTGAATCACGTGGTGTACAATTATTTGGTGATTTGCCCATTTATGTTGCTCATGATTCATCGGACGTTTGGGCGAATCGCGAATTTTTCACGGTGAATGACGAAGGGCTATGTGATGAAGTTGCGGGTGTACCACCTGATTACTTCTCTGAAACAGGTCAACGTTGGGGAAATCCGCTATACCTTTGGGATAAAATGCTAGATTCAGGGTTTCATTGGTGGGTTGAGCGCGTTCGTTTACAAATGAAACGTATGCATATGTTGCGTATTGACCACTTTCGTGGTTTAGAAGCCTATTGGGCAATTCCAGGGCATCGTGAAGATGGCATTGAGGGTGAATGGCGAAAGGCTCCTGGTGATGAACTGCTGCAAGCCTTACAAGATACTTTTGGTCAACTTCCATTGATTGCTGAAGATTTGGGTATGATTACCGAAGAAGTTCATGTCTTACGTAAGAAATTCAAATTACCAGGCATGAAAATTCTACAGTTCGCATTTGGTGGTGGTGCTGATAACCCCTACCTACCCCATCAACACAGCTATGATATGGTCACTTATACAGGCACCCATGATAACGATACAACGATGGGTTGGTGGCAAAGTGCTTCTGATGGCGAACATCAGCATTTGAAAGATTATTTTGGCATCACAGATGAAGCTATGCCATGGACAATGATTCGTGCTGCACTCGTATCACCTGCTATTTTAGCCATTATTCCTATGCAAGATTTACTGGAGTTGGATACCACAGCACGCTTTAACACACCTGGAACTTTGGATAATAATTGGTGCTGGCGTATGCAAGCCATGCCTGAAACTGATGCCAAGTGTTGGACTTATTCAAAACCATTGAATGAGCTATATGGTCGTGTTTAAACTATAAGTTCAAGCCTTTAGTTTATCACACTACCTGCCGATAGATGTAGTATGCAGGCAGCTTCACAGTATTCACCAGAGTTAGAGCAACTACTCGAACATATTGAGCATATTCCAGCCAATGATGAGCTGGAATTGCGTGTTGCCGTGCACGATTTGCAACAATATGCTCAACAGTCCGTAGATATACTCAAAAAAGATCAAGCCCATCATGCCATTCTTAGCACCTGCGCCCACATGATTCGACAATCAGATATGCAGAGTTACAAACAATCGTCTTATCTACGTAGTCTGCACGCATTTTTATATGAGCTTTTGCCAGAGGTTATCGAGCCACAATCCAAGCTTGATTTGCATGGTTTAAAATTACATGGCTGCCAATTATCCCATATTGAAATTTCTAATTCCAAGCTACAATATATAGATGTTTCATCATGTGATTTATCGCATGCAAACTTACATCATTCAGATTTGAGCCATAGTAATATGATGAGTGCCAACCTAAGCCATAGCGATTTATATGCCTGTTGTTTGAATGATAGCGATTTAAGTTGGGCAGATTTATCGCATGCTGATTTGCAGCGAACGCAAGCCATCAATGGACATATGTCTGGCGCCATTCTCAATCATGCCGATGCTTCCTATACTTTTTTTTCAGGCTGTGATTTAAGCTCCGCTGATTTAAGTCATACGGATATAAGCTTTAGTAATATGTTTGCAGTACGTTTACAGCGTTGTAAATTGTACGGAACTGATTTGCGTGGCACAGGTATTACGCAAAAACGATTGAATGATGCGGGTATGGATGTTCAAAGCAATGACAGTACATTATGGGGTAATGTGACCGACTGTGGTGGAAGAAATCCACTACATGCCAAGTATTATCAATAAAGCGGCTTAATCTTTAGGGTAAAAAAGCGTTGGGTTGACTTGCCAACAAACACTCCATTCATTTTCCGTACGCTCTAAGCACACAACACCACCATTACGAAAGCGCACCACTTCCCTATCGGGCTGACCACATAAAAGTAGCGAAGTCAGTCGCGGTAAATAGGGAAGATGGCCGACCAACATCATATCCGCATGAATTTCAACCAAACGCGATGCCCACACGTGAGGGTCTGCATTTGGAAATAACTCGGAAGAATCTTCAACGACTGGACAATCCCAAGCCTCAGCAAACATCTCGGCAGATTGTTTGGCTCGCAATTTATGAGAGTGTACAATGCGTACAGGTTGCGGACGTTCAAAAAGGCTTAAAAATCCACCTGTTCGCACAATATCTTCACGTCCTTGATTGGATAATGGGCGTTGTTCATCTTCGCTTTTATCCACTGCCAAACCATGCTGTACCAAGTAAAGCTTCATAACAATTGCTCCAGAGTCTCTCAAATTACTTTTCTAACACTCACTGTTATTCAAGAGTAATGACGTTAGCAATAGATTAGGTCAGAATACGGCATCTGCAAGTAATGATTTTTCCAAACTTATCATAAAGGATTCCCATGGCCCTTATCAAAACATCCGAAGAAATTGATCAAATGCGCCCTGCTTGTATTCATGCAGCCAATACATTGGTGATGATTGAAGAATATATCCGCCCTGGTATTACCACCAATCAAATCAATGAAATCGTACATGATTATACTATCAAACATGGTGCAACCCCTGCCCCACTCAATTATCATGGTTTTCCAAAATCAGTTTGCACATCAGTGAATCATGTGGTTTGCCATGGCATTCCTGCTGATAAAAAGATTAAGGATGGTGATATTATTAATGTTGATGTCACCAGTATCATCCATGGTTGGCATGGTGATACCAGCAAAACTTTTTATGTTGGCACGCCTAAAGTTCGTGCTAAAAAAGTCACTGAAATTGCTCGAAAAGCTTTGGAATTGGGTATTTCTGTGGTTAAACCTGGTGCAACATTGGGTGATATTGGTCATATTATTCAGCAATATGTTGAAGGTGAAAAATGCAGCGTGGTACGTGAATATTGCGGGCATGGTATTGGGCGTGTGTTCCATGAGGAGCCGCAAGTTGTGCATTACGGTAAACCCGGTGCAGGCATGGCACTCAAAAAAGGCATGGTATTTACCATTGAACCGATGGTGAACTTTGGTCGCGCTGCGGTAAAAGTTCTCTCTGATGATTGGACAGTGGTTACCCGTGATAAATCATTATCCGCCCAGTTTGAGCATACATTGGCTGTTACCGATGATGGTGTGGAAATCCTTACTCTGCCTACAATTTAACAGGCACTTTTATTTTAACCTTCATCTGAAGTGTTCGCATAAATTTCATTTAAAGAATATAAATCAGGATATTTCATGGTCGAACCTTTTAAAAACGCATTTAACACCGAGCTTATTTTTGCGATGGCTGAACAATTTCATCAGCAATGGTCTGGGT
>JALUXZ010000224.1 GCA_027018935.1 Mariprofundaceae bacterium | reverse complement strand
GTATGGTAAAAATGCCACCCAGAGCCATCGCCACCAAAATAAAATTAAAACCATTCCATGCAACCAAATCAGGATGCGGACTACCTGAAAGAAAGCTATAAACACTAAAGCCACAAATAAAACCACTAATCACCAGCCAAGCCAAGTAGCGTGAGGTCATCAATATACCTAAGAAAAGAAGCAACCCTGCAACAGGATGCGGGGTAAAAAATGCTGATCCCAGAGCTGTTAAAAATTGATCAATCCACGTATTTATAAATGTTGAACTGGGAGCTAATGGCAATAAATAACGCTCTAATGTGCCATAACTATGCGCTGCTAAAGTTACCGTCAGTGCAACAATCACAAAAGGCAAACTCAAGACTGGAACATGCCCCAAACGCCACATCACATCACGCATTGCTACGGTTGCAAATACTGCCAAAATAGCTCCTAGCGTAATCAACACCGCAAGGTGCATATTAAGCTGGTAATATGCACCCAAAGAAAGACCTACCAACAAGCTGTTATACACATGCAAACCACTTTCAAGATGATTAAACTTGAGTAGCTTGGCTGTTACAATACCAACAATAGCCGCCAATATGCCCGCAAGACCTGTATTGGGAAACCATAACGTTGCCAGTAAAAACAATCCGCCAACCCAAGGTTTTTCAGCAAACAAAATGGAGCCATAAGCTCTCAGTAAACCTTGGATTGGGTTTTGTAATAGTTTATTGCTAAACAAACTTACGCCTACCGTTTCGTTACGCTGGATAAATGTTCTGGAATAACTTCTTGGGCTGTCATCACCTGCAAATCTTCAGCATGACGCACAACAGACACAGAACTATCTTCATGAACCATGATGATATTAGGACGATACTCAATAAACTGCATCCATTGCGTATTATTATACGCACCAACATGCCCAAAAATGAGTGAATCACCCACATTCATTGGAGGAAGCATCGCTGATTGACGCATAATATCGATATTCATGCACAATGGCCCATAAAGTACCGTATCTTCTGCCACACCATCCAAAGGCCGCGTTGGTGTAATCGGATGATTATACCAAAAGCCTGTAAATAATAGATTCACACCCGCATCAATCACCACAGAACGCCGACCATCAGGCATGCGTTTATTGGCAATCACCGATGTGACAAGAATTTCTGCATCATCCACCATCGCACGACCACTTTCCAAAATAAGTCGAGGCCTGCCTTTGCCCTGCATATCACGCTCGCGTGTTGCATCATTTAAGGCTGTGCAAATTGCTTCCGCATATTGATCAATGCTTGGCACCACTTGTTCAGGCGGTAAATAGCTGCCTTGCAATGAATTCATCGATGCAAAACCACCACCAATATCAATACTTTCAATATGGCAGCCTGTTTGTGATTCAACATCGTTCATAAATGCACACATAATATGAATTTGTGCAGAATAAGCTCTTGGATCAAGTACAAATGTCCCTAAATGACTGTGCAAGCCTGCCAAGTTCAGATGCTTGCTCTCGCCTAAAATACGTGCTGCATCCATGGCTTGGCCTGATTCAATATTAAAGCCAAAGCGGCTCCAAGGTTCGGTGTAACCTGTATCAAAATTAAGGCGCATGGTCACATCAACTTGTTTGCCTGCTTCTTTGGCAATATCTTCTAACACATACAACTCATCAAGATTATCCAGATGAATGCGTGCACCTTCAGCAACCACACGTTCAAGAATAAATCGCTGTTTATGCGGGCCATTGAATAAAATATGTTTGGCTGGAACGCCCAATGAGCGAGCCTTTTCATATTCAAATGCAGAGACTACCTCAGCCCAAGCCCCTTCTTGATGAAAGGTTGTGCAAACAGCTCCCAAATAGTTGGTTTTATAAGACCAGCTATAGGTCACAGAAGTATAGCGTGTTTCAAATGCGCGCAATAACTTACGCACATTGTTTCGCAAGCGTTTTTCAGAAAGAATAAACAATGGTGAACCATATTTCTCTAATAATGGCGCAATCGCAACACCTTCAAAACTATCTTGATGATGGCTATGGCTAACACTACCAAATTTATTCATGGAGCCCATTTGATGCGGTGTAAGCGTTGGTTTACTCCAAACTTGTTTTGTTTGCGTCATGATTTATCTCCATGTGATGAATGCCCTTCAATAGGGTGTGCGGGTATACTTTTTTTCACTATTGCCTTCGGCGCATAGCTGCCATACATCGACATGGATTCAAAAGTTTCCAAATCAATGACCGTTTCTTTGGCATAACGAATCATCATCATACCCGTTTTTGCAGGCATAAATTCCGGCTTTTTCTCCAGTATTAAATCCACCAATCCAGCAGGCAGATTACACCCAGATTCAGCTGCCAAATAAATCCAAGCAGGAAAGCGAGGGTTTATTTCAATAAGCAAATAATTACCATCAGGCTCTTTCAACATTTCCACTTCTAAAGGACCTGCCCATTGCAATTCCTTGGCTAATTTCTCCGCATCTTCACGCAGTTGTTTGTTTTCAACAGTCACGCAAGACCAAGCTTTGCCTTTATCCGTAACCGCTTGCTTGCGCATCATCACTGAGCCTAAAAGCTTGCCTTTACCATCACCGATGGCTGTTAAATTAACCTCATGCCCTTCCACGTAGCGTTGCACCAATACTGGGTATCCCCAACTGGCGGCAATCTGACGAAAAGCTTGCGCACCTTCATCAGCACTATGAACAATGGTCGCATCATAAAAAATACCCTTTACAACCATCGGATATTTCCAGCCATCATCATGGCATTGATAAAAGAAATTCGCGCTGGTGATAGTTTTAGTCTCAGGGTAACGGATGCCAGCATTTTTAGACAACTCACCCAGTCGATCCTTATTGCGGTCACGTAATTGCGCCACATCAGGAATTAACATGCGAATACCCAGACTTTCAAACTCATGGTGCAAGCGACTAAAGCTTAATAGTTCCGCATCCAAGCATGGAATCAACACATCAACTTGCTCTTGCTCTTGAATATGTTGCATGCGCTCCATCAATTGCTGCTCACCTGCAGATGGGTAGGGCAGTAAATAAGATACATCACAAATGTCTTGCAAATAAAGCCCAGCATCCAACACATCGTAACCCAAACCAATAATGCGAATATGATCGCCATGTGCCAAGCGAAGACAACGCGCCACAGCCAAACCAGGGCCTGGATTATCAGGCTTCGCATTCATGCCTGTAACAGCAATGGTTAACATTTTTTTATCTGACTTACTCATACAAGAAATTTACGCAATTGCGCTGAAAATTCAGTAATATCACGCTCTGCATCATTACGATTTACATCAAAATCAGATTCAATAGCCGCAAGTAAATCATCAGCACTGCTATGATTTTGTAAGAAACGAAGCACATACAAGCCTACGACATTGGCAGTAAAGCTTCGCCCACTTTCAGGGTCAAACACAAAACCACTATCATTTAATGCCAAGCGTTGAAGAATATCTTGCGAAGGAAAGGTTTCCATTTGATTCTGATCTTTTTCCCAAGGTAATTTGGTCATAAGCAGCTCCTTGTGTTGATTGCGTTGTGGGTTTTCAGGGTTCCAAGCGCGATAAATAGATTGTAATAAGTGATCAGTAAGCGCATCGACTGTTAAAGGTGATGAATTCATTTTCATAAGTTCAATATGCGTATGTAAGAAACGTCTAAATTGTTCACGATAATATTCAAGTTGTTGACGTAAATAGGGTGTGTCCATAGGGCTACAACACAAAAAGCTTAAAGACACTCGATCATTTAATAATTTTTGTGTTAGTTGGTGTAAGCCACGCTCGCCAATAGTCATTACCTTAAGCGTCATGCGCAGTTGTTCACCACGGCTATCCAACCAAGCTGCCATCATACTTTCTTTCGAAGAAAATAGACGAAACAATACACCATCAGAAATCCCCGATTCTTGGGATACTTTTTTGGTTGTTAAAAAGGCTAACTGATCTTTATGTGCAATATCATCAATTGCCTGCAGCACTTGCTGATGACGCTTCTTAGCCGTTTCACTTTTGAATGATATATCAGACATGTCGCGTATCAAAAATGAAAGCATTCACTTTCACAAGCTTTTTATTTTTCGCGCAGCTCACTTAATTCTTAGGCTTTAGGGACCTCGAAAAACCTCGAAACTTCGCCAAACTTGTGCTTTTCACCCCTAGCTTCGTTGAATAAAATGGGCAATAGCGATGCTATGACTCATTTTATTGCGCCTTGCTATGAGTAAAAATCAGCGTCGTTTGACTCGTCCGAGGTTTTTCGAGGTACCCTTTAGAAAAGCTTATAAACCCAATACATCCTGCATATCATACCAACCAGCCGGCTGCTCTAAAAGCCAGCTCGCAGCACGCACTGCGCCTTTAGCAAAGACAATGCGATCTTGCGCAAAATGATTGATTTCAATGCGTTCTTCATCAGCAATAAATGCAGCTTTATGATCGCCAATAATATTTCCACCACGCACCACTGAAAAACCAATACTTCCAGCTTCACGCGCTCCTGTAATACCTTCACGGGCATATACCGCAACATCATCCAGCTTCACATCACGACCATCTGCCAACGCACGACCCATTGCCAATGCCGTACCTGATGGCGCATCCACTTTATGTTTGTGATGTGCTTCATAAATTTCTGCATCATAATCACTGCCCAACACTTGAGCAGCTTGTTGAATCAAGCTTAAAGCCAAATTCACACCCACCGAATAATTCGCTGCCATCACCACCCGTGAATTAGACAGTATGGATTTCAATTCATCCATTTGTGCTGGCTCAAAACCTGTCGTACCAATGACTATCGCCATCTGATGTTCAGCAACAAACTTGGCATGTGCCAAGCAGCCTTGCGGAGCTGTAAAATCAATCAACACATCCCCAGCTTCGCATTGAGACAAATCATCCACCAAGCTCACACCCAATGCGCCAATAGCCGCCAAATTACCCGCATCCGTACCAAGCAGCGCTGAATTTTCCCGCTCTGTCGCACCCACCAATTCTACACCTTCATAAGCATCAATAGCTTTGACCAACATTCGACCCATACGTCCTGAAGCACCTGTTACAATAATTTTCATTATTTCACCTCACTTGCCAAATCATCTAAGAAGCTTTTCACCTTACCCAAAAACGAAGAACGTTCTGGATACACTTCATCACCCGTAGCTTCGGCAAATTTCTCCAAGGCTTCTTTTTGCACTTTTGATAATTTCTTCGGTACAGCAATATTTACGCGCACATACAAATCACCTGTTTGATTGGTACGAACATCAGGCACACCATGCCCACGCAAGCGAAATACACGCCCTGCTTCTGTCGCTGCTGGAATACGAATTTTTACTTTGCCAGTCAGCGTAGGCGCATCAATCTCTGTACCCAGTACCGCTTGCGGGAAGGTTATTGGCATATCACAATGCAAATCAGCTCCATCACGCTCGAAAATTGCATGCTCTTTCAGGCTAACCACCACATACAAATCACCTGCTGGCCCACCATGCTCACCCACTTCACCTTCACCCGACACGCGAACTTGCGCACCATGATACACACCAGCGGGCACTTTAATTTTCAGATTCTTGGTTACACGTTTGCGACCTGTACCACCACAGCTCACACAAGGGGATTCAATCTTTTTGCCAGCACCATGACAAGCAGGACACGTACGACGCACCGCAAAAAAACCTTGCTGCATTTGTACCTGTCCGTGACCACCACAAGTTGTACACGGCACCGGATGTGTACCAGGGCGCGCACCTGAACCATCGCAGGTATCGCAATGAGCATGTTTGGGAATATCCAGTTCAACTTCTTTGCCAGCGGCCGCTTCTTCCAGTGTTAATTCTAAATCATAACGTAAATCCGAACCACGGTTTACCTGCTGACCACCACCCTGACCACCGCCGAACATATTACCGAATACATCACCGAATAAATCACCAAAATCACGGTAAGCATGTGAATCTTGAAATCCACCCGCACCAAAACCACCCATTTGAGCATCTACACCCGCATGACCATATTGATCATAACGACTTCGCTTGTCATCATCTGATAACACCTCATAGGCTTCGGTTACTTCACGAAAATTTGCAGCCGCTGCCTCATCATCAGGGTTTCTATCTGGATGGTATTTCATTGCTAGTTTTCGATAGGCGCGCTTAATGCCATTGGCATCCGTACTTTTTTCTACACCCAAAACTTCATAATAATCGCGTTGTGACACAGGCTATCTCCAAACTATATATTCTAATAACTATTCAGCTCACCACTGATTTGTCCGATGCCAGCCTTAGAAAACGCTCATTTACACTAGTAAATTCCGCTTTTCTGCCTCGCCTTCGAACAAATCAGAAGCAACCTGAACAGTCACATGTTTACTTATAACTATGCTGAATAGTGACGCAAGTCGCGTTACAACTACTCAATCGTTACATATTCTCATCGTCATACTGAAACGACAAAAGGGAGCAAGGCACATATGCACCCGCTCCCCCCCACTCAATAAATGAATGTTTTATTTTTTATCATCAACCACTTCTGCATCTAAAATATCTGCATCTTTAGGTTTTGACGCTGCATCAGCCCCAGTTTCCGAGCCTTCTGGTGCTGCACCTGCTGCATTACCAGCTTCAGAGGCAGCTTGTTCAGCTTGCATCTTTTGATACACAGCTTCACCCAACTTCTGTGATTTCTCGCCTAAGTTTTCTTCTGCCTTTTTAATCGCTTCAATATCAGAGCCTTCTAATGCAGTTTTCAATTCTGCCATAGCCGCTTCAATCGCTGCTTTGGTTTCATCATCCACAGCATCGCCATTTTCTTTCAATGATTTTTCAGTGGCATAATACATTTGATCGGCACGGTTACGTGTTTCAATGCCTTCTTTAGCTGCAGCATCTTCATCAGCATGCGCTTCTGCGTCTTGTTTCATACGTTCGATTTCATCTTCGCTCAAGCCAGAACCCGATTCAATACGGATTGAAGTCTCTTTGCCAGTACCCTTATCTTTCGCATGCACATGGATAATACCGTTGGCATCAATATCAAAGGTCACTTCAATTTGTGGCATACCACGTGCTGCTGGTGCAATGCCTTCCAAATTAAACAGACCCATTTCTTTGTTGGCAGAGAAGATTTCACGCTCACCCTGTGCGATTTTAATGGTTACCGCAGTTTGGTTATCCGCCGCAGTGGTATAAGTCTGGCTCTTCTTGGTTGGGATGGTTGTATTTTTCTCAATAATCTTATTGAACAAACCACCTTCCACTTCAATACCCAAAGATAGAGGTGTGACATCAAGCAACAACACATCCGTCACATCGCCCGTAAGAATAGCACCCTGAATACCTGCACCAATGGCAACCACTTCATCAGGATTCACACCTTTATGTGGCTCTTTACCAAAGAATGCTTCCACTTTGCTTTGTACCAATGGCATACGTGTTTGACCACCCACCAATACAACATCGTGAATGTCAGATGCTTTCACACCTGCATCTTTCAAGGCTTGTTTACATGGAGCCAATGAACGCTCAACCAAATCACCCACCAATGATTCAAACTTGGCACGCGTTACTTTTACCAACAAATGCTTAGGACCTGATGCATCAGCCGTAATAAATGGTAGGTTTACTTCTGTTTGTTGTGCTGAAGATAATTCAATCTTAGCTTTTTCTGCAGCTTCTTTTAAACGTTGCAATGCCAATTTATCTTGCAATAAATCCACACCGTTTTCTTTTTTGAATTCTTCAGCTAAGTATTTAATCAATACTTGGTCAAAATCTTCACCACCCAAGAATGTATCACCATTGGTAGCTTTTACTTCAAATACACCATCGCCAATTTCAAGAATCGACACATCAAATGTACCACCACCCAAATCGTAAACAGCAATCAAATGATTTTCTTCAGTTTTATCCAAACCATATGCCAATGCTGCAGCTGTTGGCTCATTGACAATACGCAATACATTCAAGCCCGCAATCGCACCTGCATCCTTGGTGGCTTGACGTTGTGAGTCATTGAAATAAGCAGGTACAGTAATCACTGCATCCGTCACTGTTTCGCCCAAATAATCTTCTGCTGTTGATTTCATCTTTTGCAAAGTGATTGCAGAAATTTCCTGAGGGCTCATTTTTTTACCATCAGCTTCAACCCAAGCATCGCCATTATCAGCCGCCACGATGGGGTAAGAAACCAATTCATGATGATGTTTGGTTTCTTTTGAATCAAACTTACGACCAATCAAACGTTTTACCGCATAAAAAGTATTATCTGGATTGGTTACCATCTGACGTTTTGCAGCAGCACCTACCAAACGCTCATCCCCAGTAAATGCAACCACTGATGGGGTTGTATTATCACCTTCTGCATTTGGGATTACTTTATGCGTATCACCTTCCATCACCGATACACATGAATTGGTTGTTCCTAAATCAATACCAATAACTTTTGCCATGTTCTTACACTCCTGTACTTCCTAAAACTTTAAATATCTTCTTACTGCTTGTATGGGGGTGCTAATTTCTCGATTCAACCCCTGTATTTTTTCATTCTCTTTTCTAAGTAACTATTTACCGCTGGACACCAAAACTTGCGCTGGACGAATCAAACGACCATTTAAGCTATAACCAGCACAATGTTGATTAATCACAATTCCTTCTGGCTCATCCGATGGCATTTGCGATAAAGCTTCGTGTTTATGCGGGTCAAACTGCTCACCCACCGCATCAATCCGTTCCACATCAAATTTGCCCATCATGCCATGCCATGAATCCAATGTGCGTTGCACACCATCACGCAAGGCAGCTTCTTTGCCTTCTTCAACTTCCAAAGCGCGTTCAAGATTATCCACCACATCTAGTAGCGCGACTGCAAACTTCTCGACTGCAAATTTACGTGCATCCACCACTTCACGGGCTGTACGTTTACGTAAATTATCCATTTCTGCATGCTGACGAAGCAGCTTATCATTGAGCTCGCTCACCTCATTTTTCAAAGCTTGTATGGGATCAATAGGCTCACCTTCTTCATCCACAGTGAGCACATCATCTTCCAATGACACCTCTTCACTCACTTCATCTTTCATGTTTTCTGTTTCTTGTTCTTCGATGTCTTGTTTCTTCTTGTTGCTCACAACAATCCTCCATCAATTGGCTACTGAGCTATATAGGTATTGCACAAAGCACTTTCAAGCCCCTTTTTCATACTACTTGCAACTCACACCACCAGCATCAATATGCGTAGCATTAAAACACCTAACAACCCACTGATGGAGTAGTTATAAACATGCAAAAATTAGCCCAGAAAATCGTCCAACATCATCTTTTCGAGCATTTTATCATTGCCGTTATTCTTATAAGCGCCGTACTTATTGGCCTCGAAACATCTACAGATATTATGGGTTCATATGGTGATTGGATACATCTCGGCAATCAGTTTGTGCTTGCTATCTTTATCATTGAAGCTGCTCTTAAAATATATGCCGTAGCACCCAAACTCAGCGGCTACTTCGGAAAAGGTTGGAATATTTTTGATTTCACCATCATTTTACTCGCCCTATTACCCAGCACTGGCGAGTTTGCCATGATTGCACGTTTGGCACGCCTACTGCGTGTGCTACGTCTGATTTCAGCTATCCCTGAATTACGCCTGATTGTCTCTACACTTATGCGCTCCATCCCCAGTATGGCAAATGTTATGTTATTGATGAGTGTTATTTTTTATATTTATGCCGTAGCAGGACAGCAACTGTTTCACGAACATGATCCAGAACATTGGCACAATATAGGTATTTCACTACTCACATTATTTCGTATTGTTACTCTGGAAGATTGGACAGATGTTATGTACACAGCGATGGAAATGAATCCATACAGTTGGATTTATTTTGTTTCCTTTGTCATCCTCGGAACCTTTGTGATTATCAACTTGTTCATTGCCGTGGTTATCAATAATCTGGATGAGGCCAAGCAAGAACGCCTCAACGAAATGCGTACACCACCTAGTCGAAATGATTTACTGAAAGAGCTAGCACAAACGCAAAAGGCATTAGCATCACTGAGTCAACAGCTCAATAATAAAGACATTGATACACTTACCAAAAAATGACCATAAAATAATTGCGCTTTAATTCTATTGCCGTTATAAACCGTAACACCATGGTTCATATTATTGACGACGAACCTATGCTCCGCGAACTTCTTGAAGCAATTGTGAGTGAAGCAGGCTTTTCTTCTCAAAGCTTTGAGTCGGGAGAAGATTACCTACGCTTTATCCACTTACCCGACTTTGAAAAGCCTACAGCTAGTATTAAGTGATGTTTCCATGCTTGGCATGAGTGGTTATGAATTAATGGGTGAGATTCGCAAAATATATCCCTTACAGAAAATCATACTTATCACAGGCAATGTAAATGATGAACATGTCCAGCATACAGAAAGAAATTTATGCTATACCCTACCCAAGCCTTTTCATCCTGAAATAATTTTTGATTTACTTACTTCTTTGCATGATTGTGAAACTGCTCACAAAAGCAATCACTCACTAAAATATATTCAGGACTGTGAGTTTTCCATTAAGCATAGTTGCCCATTTAATCAGATACCTTCAAACCTATAACAAACTGACGCTTGCCAACTTTAGAATATCTACCGAGCAACAACTTACCCAGCTGCTCTGCTTCATGATTAACCGCTGCAATGCTCACCTCTTTTCCTAAGGGAATCGTAAGCTCTGTTGCTGCTCCATCTATATTTATCTCGCCATGATTTTTCTTGGGATTACTATTGTACCGCAAATAAGAATCTGGAATTGCAGGCGTAACATTGGATCCAAGACCTATCAATACATCCTGATTATCACCCAAGCTCGCTTGACCAATACGCTTTATCCAAGGAATAATGCGTATATGCACCAAACCATTACCTGCCAGCCTAGCTCGAACATAAAAACCTGTTGTAATCGGAAGCAATGTAATACTATGCTCTTCAACCACACCATAAGCACTTAACCAACGACGTGTTTCACGATTAAACTGCTGAATACGGCCCGTTGCAATGCGTCCAGGTTGATTAGCACTTACACGCAACTGATAACTGCTATGACTCGATGCATGCTGCAACTGTTGACCCACAGCTAATCGAGCCCATCCCCCAGACAGTGCTGACATCGAAACAGCGCCTGCAATAGAGCTCTCTTCCAAACTTGAAATATCTTCAATGGTTAACTGAACAGTGAATTGTTTAGCCGGTTGATCAAGCTGTTTTAATAGTGCTTTAGCTTTTTTAATGTATGCGGCTTTATCATCAATCAATAATATGTGCAATGAGTCGATTTCCACGACTTTTCCTGCATTGGAAAGCTCTGTTTTTACGACTTCTGCAGCTTCATGCAAGGGTAAAAAGTAAACTTCCAACGTTTCCGTTGCAGCATAAGATGCAGGCACGCCACTGCAAAGAAGAAATAAAGAAACAAGTAGTTTTCTCATTGGCATACCTCAACAGCTAAAAGTCTATATTTATTTGGCAGACCTACACCATAATTTTGACCGTGATGCTGCCTGCTCCTTGCGCCACGCTTCTATTTTTGCATGATCACCACTAAGCAAAACATCTGGAACACGTTTGCCTTCAAATACTTCTGGACGCGTATAGTGCGGCCAATCCAAGATGCCTTCTTCTGTAAATGAATCAAGTACCGCCGATTCCGCTGAACCCAACACGCCTGGAAGCAAACGAATCACCGCATCTAGCACCGATAAAGCCGCAGGTTCACCGCCAGACAATACATAATCTCCTAGAGATAGTTGCTCATCAACTTCATCACAAATACGCTCATCAAAACCTTCATAACGACCACAAAGCAGCGTTAAATGCTTCTTCTCAACATATTCAAGGGCTTTTTTTTGCTTAAAACGCACACCAGATGGTGTAAGCATGACCACATGGGTGTGCGGATCACGTTTGCGTGCTTCGCGAATTGCCGCAATCACAGGCTCTGGTTTCATCAACATACCAGGGCCACCACCATAAGGTTTATCATCAATGCTGCGATGTTTATCCGTAGTAAAATCGCGCATTTGAATGCAATCGACTTTGACAAGCTTCGCCTCAATGGCACGCTTGGGAATCGAACAACTTAAGGGCGAATCAAAAAACTCTGGGAATAAGGTTAGGATTTGGGCGCGAAACATGCATCCATCCCATCCAGCAAACAGACATCCACACGGCGATTTTCCATGTCCACCAGTTGTATCACATCTTCTGTGAACGGCAGCATCCACTCACCTTGCACATCTGCATGTTCAGGGGCTTTTACCACCAAAATATCCTGCGCCCCATACTCTTCAAGGGCTTTCACAGAACCAATCAGTTTATCATCTACATAAACAGTACAGCCAAGCAACTCTTCCCATAAATATTCATCATCATCCACATCTATTTCATCAGCAGAGACCCAAATCTTTATTTTTTTCAGTTGCTCGGCTTGCGTACGAGTAGTAACGCCTTCAAGTTCAGCCAGCATGCCTTTATTACCATGCTGCCAGCAACGCTTTACTGGGTAAGCCTTGGCGCTCTCGGCAGTCATACCCAAATACCAACAAGAATACCCAGCGATGCCAGAGGCAGGCCGGGTATCCGAATAAACAGTGAGTGTACCCTTTAGGCCATGAACGCCTAGAATGGTACCCACACAAATCAATGTATCTGTCATACTATAAAGAAAGACGTGGTTTCATGAGAAAATAACACGCCTTTATTCAAGAATAGTTACGCAGATGCCTTAGCAGAAGTCTTGGCAATCAAGCTTGCAACACGATCTGAAGGCTGTGCGCCCAAATCAGTCCATGCTTTTACACGCTCAAGATCCAACTCAATTACTTCTGGCTCTTTGCAAGGATCATAGTAGCCCAATTTTTCGATAAACGCGCCGTCACGACGTTTACGTTCATCCATTACTACTACTGCATAAAACGGGCGTTTCTTACGTCCACCACGTTGCAAGCGAATCACTGTTGCCATAGTTCAAAACCTCCAAAATCAGGCGCGCACTATAACTGGCAGCCTTTAAATGTCATCATTTTAATTTTATTTTACATCAGAAAAGCAATACTACCTTACATCTTCGGCATACCACCCATACCACCAAACTGCCCCATCATTTGCGACATCATGCGTTTGCCTTTTCCACCCTTCATTTTTTTCATCATTTTCTGCATTTGAGAAAACTGTTTAAGCATCTTATTTAACTCAGGCACGCTTGTTCCCGAACCTGCTGCAATGCGTTTTTTACGGCTGCCATTGATAAGCCGAGGGTATTGACGCTCTTTGCCTGTCATTGAATAAACCATTGCCTGCATACGCTTCATAGGTTTGTCATCAACTTGTGACAAAGCTTCTTTCGGCAAATTCACACCAGGCAACATTTTCAGCATGCTTGTCATGCCACCCATGTTCTGCATTTGCCCCAATTGATCGGCAAAATCCATTAAATCAAACGCGCCTTTCTTAACCTTCTTGGCTAGTTTTTCAGCACTTGCCTGATCAACATTTGCCTGAATCTTCTCAACCAGACCAACAACATCGCCTTGCCCTAAAATGCGCCCTGCCATGCGTTGCGGATCAAACATTTCAAAGGCATCAATCTTTTCACCTGTACCAACATAACGTACTGGCACGCCTGTACTATGCGCAACCGAAAGAGCTGCCCCACCACGTACATCTGCATCAGTTTTGGTTAGCACACAACCTGATAGTGTGACCGTAGCATGAAACTGTTCGGCAATTTGCAAGGCAGTTTGTCCAGTCATGGAATCCAAGACCAAAAGCCGCTCTGTTGCCTGCGCAGCATCCGCAACAGATTTGATTTCAGCCATCAAATCATCATCAACAACCTGACGACCTGCGGTATCCAGAATTAAAACATGATGACCGCCCGTTCTTGCCAACTGCAAAGCTGATTTTGCCATCTTCGCAGCTGAATCGCCTTCACCTACAAGGTAAGGAACATCCACTTGCCCAGCTAGAATCTGTAATTGTTCACGTGCTGCAGGACGTGTGGCATCGACACTGGTTAAAGCTACCTTCTTACCCTGAGAGGTTAATAAACGTGCCAGTTTACCTGCTGTGGTCGTTTTACCAGCACCTTGCAAACCGCACAATAAAATAACTGATGGAATTTTCGATAAATCCAAATCACGGCGCTGACCACCCAGCACATCTGCCAATACATCATTAAGAATCTTAACAATGACCTGACCAGGATTCAGGCTTTTGGCAACATCCGCCCCCAAAGCTCGTTCCCGTGCCTCCTCCATCAGGTGACGCACAACAGGCAATGCAACATCCGCTTCCAGCAATGCCATACGCATTTCACGCAGTGTCGCATCAAGATCAGCTTCACTAATACGTGCAACTCCACGTAATTTATTGGCAATACCACCTATTTTTTCACTTAAACGATCAAACATGATTCACTCCAGCACCTAAAACTATTCATCACTCATAACGCAAAAAGGGAAGGCAAGCAGCCCTCCCTCTTCATTTATTATCAATCACACTGTTATTTCGCAGGACTCTCTACAGGCTTTTCAGCTTCAATTCCCAACAACTCTACTTCAAAAATCAAGGTTGAGTTCGGCGCAATCGTTGCACCAGCACCATTTTCACCATATGCTAAATTAGATGGGATATAAAATTTAAACTTTGAACCTACAGGCATCAATTGCACGCCTTCTGTCCAACCTTTAATCACGCCGTTTAATGGGAAAGAAATCGGCTGCCCGCGTTTATACGATGAATCAAACTCTGTGCCATCAAGCGTTGTACCACGGTAATGCACTTTCACCTTATCTGTTGCCACAGGTTTTGCGCCATCACCCATTTTCAGCACTTCATACTGCAATCCACTCGCTGTCGTAGTCACACCATCTTTTTTAGCATTTTCTGATAAAAACTTCTCACCTTCTGCCTTGTTTTTCGCAGCTGAAGCTTTGCGTTCTTCCGCCTGTTTTGCAGCACGTTTTTGAAAGAACGCCTGTTTTGCCTTGCCAGCTTCTTCTGCTGTCAAACGTGTATCCGCATTATCTAACTGAGCATTCAGAGCTTCCGTAAATGCCGCACGATCAATATCTGTGCCCAAACCCTTTAAAGATTTGCCTACATCCATACCAATCGCATAACTTACTTTTGCTACTTCACTATCCAGCGCTGCTTGCTTCGGTGCTTCAGCTTTTTGTTGTTGAGAACAAGCTGCCAACATGGCAACTGCTGCGATTACAATATACTTTTTCATCATATCCCCTTTACTATTCATTAAATAAAAATCACTCACTCTTTACAACTATTCCCATTCAATCGTCGCAGGCGGCTTGCCTGAAACATCATAAACAACACGGTTAATACCGCGTACTTCATTGATAATACGATTGGAAACCTTCGCCAACAATGCATGTGGCAACTCTGCCCAGTGCGCTGTCATAAAGTCCTGCGTTTCCACAGCCCGAAGTGCTACAACCCATTCATAGGTTCGTCCATCACCCATAACACCCACAGATTTTACAGGCAAAAATACCACAAATGCCTGCGATGTTTTTTCATACCAGCCTGATGCGCGCAACTCTTCAATAAAAACGGCATCGGCACGGCGCAATAAATCGGCATACTCTTTTTTTACTTCGCCCAAAATACGTACGCCCAAGCCAGGGCCTGGAAATGGATGGCGGTACACCATTTCTGGTGCTAACCCTAAAGCCACGCCAAGTTCTCGCACTTCATCTTTGAATAACTCACGCAAAGGCTCTAATAATTTCAAATGCAATGTTTCAGGCAAACCACCTACATTATGATGACTTTTAATGGTTTTGGCTTTGCCATTTTTTCCACCCGCAGATTCAATCACATCAGGATAAATCGTACCCTGTGCCAACCATTTAGCTTGCGGTAATTTGGCAGACTCTTGCTGGAAGACTTCGACAAACTCACGCCCAATAATTTTACGTTTCTGTTCAGGATCAGTAACACCTGCCAAGTGCCCAAGAAATACATCCGATGCATCCACATGAATCACTTTCACGCCCAAGTGCTCGGAAAAAGTCTTCATCACTTCTGCGCCTTCATTCAAACGCAACAAGCCATTATCCACAAACACACAAGTCAATTGCGCACCTATCGCCCTATGCAACAATGCCGCCGCAACGGATGAGTCCACACCACCAGAAAGCCCAAGAATCACTTCATCTTCGCCAACCTGTTCACGAATATGCGCTACTGCTTCATCAATATAATTCGGCATAGTCCACGATTCACCACAACCGCAAATCTCATGCAAGAAACGGCTTAATACCGCTTTTCCTTGCTTGGTGTGCGTTACCTCTGGATGAAATTGTAATGCATAAAAGTGCCGCGTTTCATCTGCCATACCAGCAATTGGTGTTGAATCATTGCTGCATAATACACGGAAACCTTCTGGCAACGCTGTAACCTTATCACCATGTGACATCCACACATCAAGTACGCCGTTTTCTTTATCCTCAATGCCCCGCAGCAATGGCGAGTCACCACTACTTAAAATCTCAGCATAACCAAACTCACGCACATGCCCTGTTTCAACACTGCCACCCAACTGCTCCGCCATGGTTTGCATACCATAGCAAATACCCAGCACAGGCACGCCTAACTCAAACACGACCTGTGGTGCTTTGGGGGTTTCATCATCATACACAGAGTTCGGGCCACCCGAAAGAATAATGCCCGATGGTGCAAACGCACGAATGGCATCGGCATCCATATCCCAAGGGTGAAGTTCACTAAACACCTTGGCCTCACGCACACGCCTTGCAATTAATTGCGTATATTGCGATCCAAAATCAAGAATCAGTATTTTATCCATTATCTATTTCCCACCACTCAATTTTTCAGCCAACAAATGTCGCCAAGCATAGCCACCTTACACAACACTCGCCACCACACAAAACCCTTGATGTAGGGGTCAGGTCTTGCAATCATGCATTTCAATCTTTTTAACAGCGCGACTCACCGTAGAATAATGTACACCAAAGTGTGCTGCGATTTCATTCATGCGAAATTCACCCTCCAAAAAAGCACGCGCCATAGCATCATTTCGGTGCTTCCCTTCATTTTCATAATCATCCAAACTTTTTCCTGCTGGCTTCCACTGCATCCTTGGCACCTCAGGCAAGTCAGTTGGCATATCCACCAATGATTTAACCCCATCCACAAAAGTATCACTACCAAGATAAATTTGCTTACTCAAGCCATCCCACAAACAGGCCTCTTCCACCCCATTAGCAACAAATTGAGCATATGCAATCGATCTGTGCGAATGTGAAAATTGCCCCAATAACCATCGAATACTCAACCAACTAGGGCACGCATCAATACCTGCCGTAGCCGCATAACTACTCCAATGCCATTGACTAACATGATCTACCATCTTGGCACGCACAGGGTTCAATACAACATAACGACACAATTCCAATAAATATGCATCACGCTCAACCAAAATAGACTTATACCGCCCCTGAAAAACATGCCCCACACGCTGATGAACACGGTTAAAGCGCTGCGTATAAACACCATTAAGTTGTCGCATACCACCACAAAGATTTGGCTGCGGTGTTTCTATCACTAAATGATAATGATTATCCATCAAACAATAAGCATGGCACAACCAACCGAAACGCTTGATGACACTTTCAAGTGTCTGGAGAAATAATTCTCGGTCTGTATCATCTAGAAAAATATTAGCCTGAGCATTACCTCGCGAGGTAATATGATAAATTGCATTCGGATATTCTATTCGTAATGGACGTGACATCCGCCCATACTAGAAAAATAATGCCTTATTGCAAGACCTGACCCTATTTTCCCCAAGCCATCCCACAAACAGCCCTCTTTCACCCCATTCGCAACAAATTGGGCATATGCAACCGCTCTGTGCGAATGTGAAAATTGCACCAACAACCACCGAATACTCAACCAACTAGGGCACGCATCAATACCTGCCGTAGCCGAATAACTACTCCAATGCCATTGCCTAACATGATCCACCATATTGGCACGCACAGGGTTCAGCACAACATAACGGCATAATTCCAATAAATATGCATCGCGCTCAACCAAAATAGACTTATACCGCCCCTGAAAAACATGCCCCACACGCTGATGAGTACGGTTAAAGCGCTGCGTATAAACACCATTAAGTTGTCGCATACCACCACAAAGATTTGGCTGCGGTGTTTCTATCACTAAATGATAATGATTATCCATCAAACAATAAGCATGACACAACCAACCGAAACGCTTAATCACATGCTCAAGCGTATCGAGAAACAATTCCCTATCTTCATCATTTAAAAAAATATCACCTCGGGCATTACCCCGCGAAGTAATATGATAAATTGCATTCGGATATTCTATTCGTAATGGGCGTGACATCCGCCCATGCTAGAAAAATAATGCCTTATTGCAAGACCTGACCCTGTTTTTATAACGACAGGTAATCCCCCCATTAGCAAGACCGCTCTTCCTGAATTTTATCATAAGCATTTGTAACCATTTTCATCTGTTCATCAGCGAATTTCATAAAAGAATCAGGCAGTCCTTTCGACATAATTTTATCTGGATGAAATTCAATACATTTCTCACGATAAGATTTTTTAACTTGTGCATCTGTTGCATCTGGAGAGCAGCCTAACACTTCATAGTACTCCTCTAGTGAATTAACTTGACCAAGAAACTCTTCTGCCAACATATTATACATAGAGGCATCCAACCTCATCGGATCAATAATATTTCGCAAAATTCTATCTTCTTCAGGGTGCAGATCCCCATCACTGCCAGCTACCGCAAATAACATGTGATATACACATACTCGCATCTCCTCATTGTGAGCATATATATCCCCAAAGTCTTTTGCATAATCATAAACTGAAATATCATTATTTTTTGCTTCTGAAAAAATCTCTCCTGCCATTACTGTATCTTGCTCACTAAGGTTAAGGTCCTTCATAAACAACTTAATAACCTCAGCTTCTTCGGAACTCACAATACCATCTGCTTTAGCAATTTTTGCAGCCATTCCAAACAGAGCAGTAAATATATTTTTTTTCTCGTCACCTAAGTCCTCTCGCTCTATCTCATCTGGCTCACCCCGATCTATAGACTCCCCATATAAAGCAAGCAGCCCTATACCCACACCAATCAAAGCTCCAATAGGCCCAAAAAAGAACGCTCCAACACCACCCCAAAAAATTACAGCAAACATTATACTCCCCCCTAACTTTAATAGTGTAGCATTCTTTTATATTCTTGATCTAAATATTCATCAACTGCATCAGCATCAATATGACCGCTATTATACCAAGCATTAAGCTCTTTTAAGCCAAGTTGTCCAAATCTAGCCCATGCTAATAAGTTTGTTCTTGATAAAAAAGTTACCATTTCTCCACCCGAACGAATATAGGCATCTACTCCATCAATTAAACAAAGTGTTCCATGCCCTACTAATAACATTCTTCTTAATTCAGGAATATTTCCATTAGGAATAGAGTCTTTCCAATCTCTTTTATGATAAAAATGTGATTTCATTGTAAACATAAATCTAACTAATAGCTCAGTAGTTATAACTGGAATAGCCATTGCCATTCCATGCCTTGCATCATAACCATTTTCAAATACTTTAGTCGCTACTGTTGCAAAGCTTTGTTTGTGCTGACCAAACTCTCCAAAGTTCATCATTTGAAGTAAATTATAAAATGGTATTGGAACCCCTGTGCCTCTTCCTCCTTGTCCAACTGTGCCAGATGATCCTGACCAATCCGACATAATATGACCAAACCAATTAGCAAAGCCGCAAAATATTTTTGATACGAAATTACTCCCGTTTAATTCAAATGTTTCCGTATTTACCGTAATTATTTGTCCATTACTCACAAAAGTTGATGTGCTTGTAAATTGATTTAAAATTGAAAAGAATAAGCCAATTAAATCTGGTGAATGCCCTAGACTTTTAAGATGATGATTCTTTAAAGATAAATTTTTAACTTCCCCATCTGTTGCATGTGTTGTAGCTTGGTCATAGTTTATTTTAAACTTGCCCTCTAAATAACCTATTGCACTTGCTGTTGTATTTTTTCCTTTTTCAACCGCTTTATCCTTGTCCCATCCTACAAATTCAGCAAATTTTTCTGTAATTTTATTAGCCTGTTCATCTGCCACATTTCCTAATTTGCTATCACCAGGCATTCCAACAAATAAAACATCAATTAATCCTCCAATCACACCGCAAGTTCCAGCGATCATGTAATCATATTTATCACAATCAGCATTTCTTAGTGTGAAGTCGTCATTTATTCTTTTTTGAAGTTCAATCTGTTGAGACTTAGTCATTAAGTGTTTAAATGGGTCTTCGTTTAAATCAATATTATGCTTAAATCCATAATCTTTAACTAAATCAGAATATTTATCCCAAGTGATATTTTCATCAAACTTTATAGAATCTAATTCTTGAATTTGAGTTACCTCGTGTTTCTCAATACTGGTTAATAATGATAGTTCTCTTTCTATTTCATCAAGACTTTCGTCATATTCATCATCAGAAATATAAATACTAGAACTAGTATATTCTTCATTTGATAAATATTTATTATTGTCTTCTGTCATTTCTTTTTGGCTATTTTCTATTTGTGATAAAAGAGCATCAACTTCAGACAATTTATTTTCAGTATTATTTAATTGATGTTTTTGAACTCTAAGGGCATTCCCTTCACCTTTAAAATAATCTTTTTTCATCCAAAAATACCCTTTACTAAACTTGAAGCTTTTGAAGTAACAATATTTCCCATATCAAAATAACCTAATGCTTGAAAAACTTGTGCCATTTTATCTAAAATTTCAGTTGAAGCATTTTGCTTTAAAGCATATATATTTTTTTTACCATCTTTAGTTTTTATCTCTTTTTGTTCGTAATTCGCCATAATGAAATTATATAAAGTTTTTTTAGTTGGCTCAGATGTTAATGCTTTTAATCTATCAACATCTAAAATTCTTGGATTTTGTAGTCTATTGGCTGAATTTTGGTAAGTATTAGATTTATTATCCACACTTTTTAATGCGCCTTGAAATTGTGCAAGCTGTTTTATTAATTTTTTATTTTCTGCATTTTTCCTAACAAGTAAGTCTTTTATATTGTCAATATCATTTTTAAGTTTTTCTTCTGATAACTGTATATCATTTAATCTACCAACTATATAATTGATATCATTAATAATTAAAGATATTGTTTTTTGAGTTTGCTTAATCACCTCATGAAGCATTAACTCTCTAGTCTTGTATTTATCTAGCTCATTCGCTCCAGTTAAATGCTTAACACCTTTGTAGGATAAGACACCAATTATGCCAATCACTGCTAACCCACCAGTCATACCCATTCCCATACCAAGGGTTGCAAGTCCAGATGTAATCCCCGCTGCAGACATCCCCACAACAGAGCCTGAAATATAAACAGCGGCTAACGGTGCGCCAGCAGCAGCAGCCTTTGATGCTAATTCTTTTGCGTTTTTCGTAATGGCATCATCATCCAAATCTTCTTTTAATAATTTATAATCATTTTCTACAGTGTCATAAGCCAAGTCCACCTCTGAACCTGACAACCCAAATAAAGCTTGATGCTCATCTAAAAATTTAAAATCTCTGCTTGTTGTATCTTTACTGCTAAAATAAACATTTATTAAATCTTTTGCTAAGGAAATCATTAATGATTGATGGTGACTATTTTCTGAATGGCTTTTAATTACCTTCAATAAATTTTCTACAGATTCTATACTATCTTGTGATATGCCTGTTATATAAGACCTTACTGTAAACCTTGATTCATTGGCTAGTTCAAGCCTTGTCATAAGCAAGAACAATTCAGCCAATTCTTTTTCATCAATCTCTTTATCATCAATGAAAGTCATATTTATTATTATTTTTAGATATGCTATTTTTAATTCATCTGGCATATCAGCCATTTCTTTAAGTTGATCTTCTTCTTCGTAGTCTTCAAACTCTGTAATTATAGAATTTAAAAACTTTACCAACCCTTTCATGTTTATATCATAAAGACTGTTAAATTTATATTTTTTGTGATTCTTAGATATTAATATGTAAGCATCTTTTTTTTCTTTACCTTCATTATCAACGGTTATGTTTTCAATGTACTCAACAGAATCAATATCTGAATATATAAATTCACCATGTTTATGATGAATCATTTTCTCACCTGTGAAAACAAACCCCTCTTTTGAACTGCCAAAGATAGTTCCGTCTTGAATTGCTAATATAGACTCGTAAAATTCTTCGCAATGAAAGGCTTTTATTGCATTGTTAAGCTTTTTCTCGGGTATTTCTGGCGCAACATACACACCTTTTCCAATACCCCTTACATTTTCCTTAATAAATACGTTAATATTATTCACTTCCCCCCCCTTGCTCTTCTCATAACAATAATAAGTAAACGTAACCTCATTACCTTGAAAGAGCTAGAAAACTAACGCTTAACCAAGCTTTCAAAGTAAATGAGCAATTTAAGAATTTAAACGGTAATTTGGGGCTTCTTCAGTAATCGTCACATCATGCACATGCGATTCACTCAAACCAGCCCCTGTAATTTTCACAAATTTTGCTCGTTTATGCATGGATTCAATGGATTCTGCACCCATATATCCCATCGCAGCACGCAGACCGCCCACCAACTGATGCACAATATCACCCAGCGAACCTTTATACGCCACACGCCCTTCAATGCCTTCAGGAACAAGCTTCATCGCTTCATCCACATCACCTTGGAAATAACGATCTTTACTTCCCTTCTGCATCGCACCAATCGAGCCCATACCGCGATAAGATTTAAAGGTGCGACCTTGATACAAAATCTTCTCACCTGGTGCTTCATCTGTACCAGCAAACATCGAACCAAACATACATGTGCTCGCGCCCGCAGCCATAGCCTTGGCAAAATCACCAGAGAATTTAATGCCGCCATCGGCAATCACAGGCACACCAAGCTCATGCCCAGCATCCGCACATTGCATCACAGCTGTTAGTTGCGGAACCCCCACACCTGCAACAATACGCGTTGTACAAATCGAGCCAGGACCAATACCAACCTTCACAGCATCTGCACCCGCAGCAATCAAATCACGCACCGCTTCTGGGGTGGCAATATTACCACCAATCACTTGAATATCATCACCATATTTCTCTTTAATTTCACGTACCTGATCAATCACACCTTGCGAATGACCATGCGCCGTATCCACCACAACCGCATCCACACCTTCAGCAAACAATGCTTCAAAACGCTTCATTTCTTTTGGTCCAACACCAATCGCTGCTGCCACAAGCAAGCGCCCCAAACTATCGCGTACAGCTTTGGGATGTGCTGTAGATTTCTCAATATCACGTACGGTGACCATGCCCCGCAAAGAGCCATTCGCATCCACAACAGGAAGTTTCTCAATACGATGTTCACAAAACAACGCCTTACATGCTTCCAGTTTTGTTCCTGGAGCAACACTTACCAAGCGTGATAACGGTGTCATCATCGCACTTACAGCTTTTTTACTATCGGTCTCAAAACGAATATCACGGTTGGTTACAATACCGCAAACTTTGCCCGCAGCATCCAACACTGGAAAACCAGAAAAGCCATTCGCACTGGCAAGTTTTTGCATATCTGCCAAGGTCATACTCTCAGTCACTGTCAAAGGGTCTTGCACCACACCTGCTTCATAGCGTTTTACTTTGCGCACTTCCGCAGCTTGCTGTTCGTTGGTCAAATTCTTATGAATCACGCCAATACCACCCTCTTGGGCAAGGCAAATAGCTGTCGATGATTCTGAAACTGTATCCATTGCAGCTGAAAGAACAGGAATATTCAAACGAATTTTCTTGGTTAATTGCGCCGAGGTATCCGCGCCCTTTGGCACAACAGAACTGGCTTGCGGCACCAGCAATACATCATCAAATGTCAAAGCTTCGCCCATAATGCGTGAATCCATAAAAACAATACCTCCAGATACAAGGCGGGGCACACTAACCCAAGAAGCGATGAGCTTAAAGTTCCAATTCATTCTATCTAAAGCTATTTTTTATTTCCTAATAAATAACGCGGGAATTTCTAACGCTTTATTGAACCAACTCTACAAACACCTTGCCTGAGGCGGCTCGACCATGGTCATCAACAACACGTACAGTGGCTCTCTTAAGCTCTGGTTTCCAATAGTATGGTTCCCCATTGCTTGAATAACCGACATATTGATTATCAACAAACCAAAAAAGCTTCTTCACATCTGCATCAGCAATAGCCATAAAAGGAATTCTCTCTTCATCTAAGCGATCACTACGCATGGCATAACTAATATTTTGATCTGGCGACTGAATCTTAGGTTTCATACCATTGTCTGCCTTACTATTCATTGTACATTTTGGGTCAAAATCTGGAGGAAGCTTGCGCGATACCCCCGCCCTGCGGAACAAGCTTATAATATCAGATGGCCAGAACTCAAATACCTTCATATCAACATCATCCACATCATCAGAACAGGCTCTAAGACCTGTTTGCTTGCTTACTGGTATCGCACGATAAATATTTGATACTCGAATGGGTGATTTACCGAGAATAAACCATGATTGAATGGTTTCAGGGCAATAGCGACCAGAAAGATCCCCTGTTGGAGCGCAGACACCCACCTTGGTTATATCAAGACCTCTCTCGTTAATCAGTGTTTTTCCAGAGCTCTCATCAGTGCTCACAATAGAATCTATAATCTCAAAAAACAGCGGTGCTGCTGCCCTTCTACCAACAAAAGCAGGATTACCTTCGCCATTAAAATTGCCTACCCAAACAGCAAGAACATAGGGTCCAAACACGCCTATACTCCATGCATCCCTGAATGCAAATGATGTTCCTGTTTTCCAAAATACAGACGGTTTCACAGACAAAGGGCTTAGGAATCCAGATACTTCTGGTCTTGGATTCTCTCTCAACATATCTAAGGTTAGGAAGCTAGCTTCAGGGCTCAGGAGCTCTATACCAGCGTCCTGTTCATGATTATCTAGCAAACGCTTCACCTTCTTTAGCTTGCCTCGATTTGCTAGCATGGCATAAAGTGTTATCAGCTCATGCATCGTCAACTCATGCCCACCCAAAGCAAGTGCCAACCCATAATATTTCTCTTCCCGCATGCCAGAGATACCAGCATTCATCAGAAAGTCATACAAAGATGGGCTTTTCAACTGTGACATCAGCTTAACTGCTGGAACATTTCTACTATAAATCAGCGCATCTTTTGCAAACACTGGGCCTAAAAAGCCTCTATCAAAATTCTCTGGCGTATATGCACCAAATCGTTTGGGTGCATCTTTTAACATTGTCATTGGATGAATCAGCCCTTGATCCATTGCCAATGCATATATAAATGGTTTTAACGTTGAACCTGGGGAGCGTTTCGCGCGCGTGCCATCAACCTGCCCTTGAATAGCATTGTCATAAAAATCTACCGAACCAACAGATGCAAGCACTTCCATAGAGCGATAATCCAACAACATGGCTGACATATTCTTAAACCCAAGCATTCGCTTCTTTGCAATATAAGTTTTGGCGATACCCTCAATCTTAGACTGAAGCTCCATATCCAGCGTTGTCCTTATGTTCTTTGATCCAATCAAAGTATTTCTAGCAAGTTGCTCATTAACAAAATGAGGAGCATAAAATGGCAAATCTTCAAGCTGATAAACCTGCAAAGGTAATGCCATCATTGCTTTCATATTGGCATCCTTTGGATGCACCTCCACCCAACTTTCAAACAACCTATCTCTTGCAGCCGTCATCTTTTTATACCCAGATTTACGACTCGGAATACGTGCAGATGGATTCTGAGGCACCACACTAAGAGCCATAGCCTCTGGCAGTGAAAGCTCAGAAGCCTGCTTGCCAAAATAAATCAGACTTGCCGCACCAACGCCTTCGATATTGCGTCCATATGGTGCCAAATTTAAATACGCTTCAATAATTTCCTGCTTGGAATAGTGCCTTTCTAACTGCAAGGCGCGGATAATTTGCTCAAACTTGCCCGACAGGCTTCTTGAATCTATATCGAACAAAATCCGAGCCACCTGCATGCTAATTGTAGATGCTCCGACTGCTCTTGTTTGTGTAATATAGGTCGCCCATGCTGCTCTTATTAATGCGATAGGGTTAATACCTGGATGATATTTAAAATACCTATCCTCATAAAGCACTGTGGATTCAATCAACAATGGCGATATCTTATGAATTGGTACAAACAGCCTATATTGGTCATCCTCAGCTAAGCTAAGTCTAAGTAAAGTTCCGCCTCGGTCATACACGGCTGTAGAAAACTGACTGTTGTTTAGTAAATCTGGCTTGGGAATCAATAAATAGGCTAAGGCAATGATTGCCACGACAGCAACCATTACCCTAAAAAGGTGTTTCATTCCCTGCCTACTACCTTAAATTCACCTGCAACAGATCTTGCATGCAAATGTCTTTTATACATTGAACCTGCGTAAATAGAGGGAATCGTAAAATTACCTTTAGCTGTTAATTTAACTTTATATCGATATTCAGATACATCCGAGCCAAAATCTCCATAAATAACAATCCGATCCTCTCGAATATCTTTATGACTACGCCAGCCATGGCTAACATTTCTACTCGTAAATGAGCCACGGATAATTTCAAAGCCACCGGGCAATAAATCAACAACTGCAACATTGGTTGCGCTTGCATTATTTAGAGTGCGTATCCGAATTCTAACTTCAACTTCACTACCAATTGCTGCAGATGAGATAGCCTCCCCAGCCTTGTTATAGTAATCCCTATAAACCTCAAGCCCCTCCCTGATTTCCTCTTTTGGAAGCTCTCGGTCATAACCAGCCTGACTCAACACATAAAATAAATTCTTACCAGCATGAAACTCAATGGTTTCACTAGATACTGGAAAGTTAGCCTTGGCAAAAGCCCCTACATTCGTTTTCAGAACATGTTTCTTACCACCAACATCCACGCTATTAATTTTAATCAAATCATCATTTGCAGCCCCTTTAAAGTGCCTTGTGTATGCCCCCAGTGCGAGCATGGAGTACGATGCAGAAAGCGTGTTGTAATCACCCCTATTTAAGGGTTCCACAATAGCCATCAATGCCTCTACACCGACTTTATCTTCAAACTGATTGGGGAAGTGTTTTGCCAACAAGTACATATACTGGGCATCTTGATTTAGCTTACTATCAAAATCCGATGTCAGATGTTTCTTGTCCGTATTAAACTTATATCCTTTTAACATTCTCTGCTGCAATGGTTTATTTTTCAGAAGCTGAAACGATGCTGCCATATACGTCGATGTAATATCATTCATCCAAGAATGTTGATATGTGCTTTCCAACTCACGGTTAAGATCAATAAGGTAATTCGCAGTCATCACTTGGTTTCTGGTCATAATATAAATCGCATAGGCTCGAAGGCGAGCAAGCTCAATAGAATTACTCGAACGCCTTGCGATATTCATCAAGTAATCTAAGCCTCTCCTCAAAACATCATGTGGTACTGGGTAACCAAGCTGCTTCGCATCGGTTAAGAAGTGCATAATATAAACCGAAGGGAAATCAATGCCTTGGGTAACACCCTGCCCAGACCAGAAGCGGAAACCTCCTTCAGCAGTCTGCCGACTACGAAGGCTCATCATGACCGTCTCAAAATCTTTTCTTACCTTACTCTTATCAACAGAGTATCTAGGATGATTTAACAAACCAAGGTATGGAAATACTTTACTAACCATCTGTTCAGCACAGCCATGTGCGAAATTTTGAAGGTACACCCCCAACCCTTCGACCATCACCAATGGGCTATGTGAGCCAGATGCAAGCTGTTCAGCATAATTAGGAACAAGCTTACGCTTGAGTAAAACACTGGCTTCTCCAGACTTTTCATAATGACTAACAAATGTCGCCATGTGAGGAACTGCAGGCCTAATACTAAGCGTTGTCGTCAGCTGACTGGATTTCCCCGCGTGCGAAGCAGTAAATTTCATGCTACCAGAGCCCAAGTTATGCGTTGCCTTAACACGGAAAGTAAGCTTACTTTCACTTCCCTCTGATACCATAACAATCTTATGGGGATCCCCAATGACACTCAAATGTTTTGAAGGCACAAGCGCGACTTTAATCGAGGCATTCTCACCAGAGCCTTCCAAATTATTTGAAACACCAACCGTAACTTCAAACTCATCCTCAGGAGCTACCACCACTGGTGCATTAGGACTTATGACAAAAGGACCTTTCACAACTGTATCATGCCTAGCCGCTCCAATAGCCTCCTGCGAAACAGCTACAGCCATAATTCTCAAGCTCCCATTGAAATAATCAGGCACCTCAATGTTGTACTCTCTTTCCTGCGTATCTGCATCTAGCAGACCAGACCAGAAAGCAATAGGTGCATCCGTAACTCTTCGAAACGGATTAAGATTTTTACCTATAGCCCTTCTAGCTTTATCACCGCCACCAGCAGCAGCTAAATTCATGGCTAACTGATACTCAGGCAATATCAAATCAACAATCTGGAAGGTTTTCACCTCCAATGCCTGCTTTTTGAAGAAATAGGAAAGAGGCTTTGGCGTTTTATATTTAGCCACCTGAAGAATACCCTCATCAACAGCGATCATTACAATTTTCGATGCTTTAGAAGTTTTATAACGTATTTTTAAAAGCTCACCAGGCTTCACTTGCTCAGGTGAATCCAACGTTATCTTTATTTCCCTTTGTTCCCTACCTACAGAGAATGGTATGGCACTGTAGCTCAAGGGACTAACAAATATTTCTTTCGAATCTGCTGCCCTTATAAAACTCACATTTATATAGCCATTTCCTTCAAGCCCTTCGGGAATACGAATCGACTGCACGGTGCTGGTTTTATTCGTCTTAAACCACTTATATGCATAAACCTTATCTCGCTCGATGGTTATCAGCCCTGCACCAGTATATGGGGCAATTATCTGAATTTCGATAACTTGACCTGCATGATAACGCTTGCGATCCAGCTTCACTTTCAATTCTGCATTCTTTTCCAGCGAGCGGCTGAGATTTCCTGCACCTGCAACAGAAAATAAGACACGCGCAAGCTTATTCCCTTCTGCGCTCACAAGTTCAATTGCAAAATCGCCAGGTTCATTGCTTGGCAGTAATAGCGTCTCGCCCTTATCAGACACCTCAAAAGGCTCAGATTTGATCGTGGCTTCTTTTAGAATGGATTGGTACTTAAATGTACCATCATACTGTTTTACAAGTGTTGAAACATATCTTCGTTCAATCAGATTCTTGCTTACTCCTGTTAGGTGAATCTGCTTCAAAGCCGAATCAATCGCCACAAACTTAACAGATCTTTTACTGCCTTTATGAATAAAAGAAAGCCTACCATCCGGCTTGAAACCAATAAGATGTTTCACTGGTGAGACTAAAACTGAAGAACCAGAATTCACACTACGCCCACCACCTGCCTCAAAACCTTCGGCTGTGAGCGTTACCCTATATGTGCCTTTATTATAACGATCAAGATTCAAAGAAAAGCTGGCCTTTCCTTCCTTATCAGTCTTTTGAGGCTTGAGTGATTCCACAACATTGATACGTTTTTTTTCAGGGTCTAAGAGTGGATCAGCAAACGTAAATCCTTTGTATTCTTTAAAAGAAAAACTAGCAGGAAGCAATACCATATTCGCATGTACAGCTCTGTTTTGTGCAGGTGTCCCAAATAAATTTTCCAATGAGACTTGCACTTGCATGCCTTCCACGCCATACCACCCACGATGTTTATCGCCAGTAATATGGGTTCTTATTTTCATGCTATCAGGCTGAAACTCTTCAACTTTAAAAGAAGTTGAGCCAATCATATTTCCCAATCGTCCATTTTCTCTAACAAGATGCACAGCCGTTGTATATAAGCCCGTTGCAGAAATATAGTTAGTCTTTAACTCCCAGTCGAAGAAACCTGTGGGTGAGAGCTCAACCTTCTTATGTAAGACATTTTCCCCCCGTGAATTTCTTACAAAAATATCTAGAGGAATAGCTCCAAGCGATTCCCACGTTTTCTGTTTTACAATAGCTGATAAATGGACGGTATCTCCTGGGCGATAGATACCCCTATCTGAGAAAACATAAGCATTAAGACCATCTTTGCTCTGATACCTAGTTTGAACACCGCCAACATCAAAACGAGAATAATTAATCATGCGTGCGGAACGGTTATAAGGAATAAAAGAAATATCCCCACCTTTTTTTACTAGGTAGGCAACAGGTGTTTTAGCACCTTTAAAATCATCAAGTTTAGGAAAAAAAACATGACCATCTGCTGTAGTAAGTGCCGATACGACTGCCTCGCCATTTTTCCCAAGCACATCAACCCTCGCCCCTGAGATTGGTGTTCCATTCTTCACAGACTGCACAAACACATCATGGGTTTTGTCTGCATTATCTTTTACCAACAATCCAATATCAGTCACCATGATCAAACGCTTATCATTTGCTCTATAAACGATCTGTTTTGTTTTTGGATTCCACCCATTTATCTGAACAAAAAATACACCTGACTTTTTCCCTGACTTTTTAAGCTGCCTATTCAAATCAATCGTTGAATAGATTGCTTTTCCAGGGTGAGTAAGATTCAGCCGCTGAATTTCTGAATGTAACTTGCTTATATTTTCTTCATTAAACATCCAACTAGCATTAAAGCTCGGATTTTTTATATCTCCACTTGTCTGGCTAACAAGGTGATTAATCTGCCCAGGCAATAGCTCTCCAACATCAATTTTAAGTGCCTCAACACCACGAGAAATAAGCGTGAGTTTCTTTTCACTGGCTGCGGAAATTAAAGAACCATCAAAAGCAATTTTTGCTTCTTTTGGGTAGTCGGGAACACGAATCAGTCGCGGTGTTAGCATGGAAAGGTTGAACCCTCCCTCAGATTTCAGCCCGCTGCTAACCTGTAAAAATATATAACGCCCCTCAGGTGCCCGAAAACGAAAGCTCTGGAGGCTTGAATAGGCTCGTTCGGTGGGTAGCACTTCCAAATCCAGTGGTGCAGATCTAGATAGCACTTCACTGCTAACCTCGGATGGGCTTTGCCACATGTATCTTACTGGATATTTTCGTTTCACATAGCGTTTTTCAGGCAAAAGAAATGCTTTAACATTTCTACTTAACACTTCTGATTTAACGCCATCTGTGAATTCAATAACAAGTGCTTGATCAGGCTGGTTATCATTTTTCTTATCTCGAACAATTTGACCATTGGCATACTGAATTCTAAAAAAAGTGTATGTACTCGGAATGACAACTCTACCACTTAATTTTTCCAATGTTTTCGAAGGACCATACACAGGCTTGATGCCCGCAGCCACATCCAGATACATATAAGTCTCATCCTTTTCAATAGAGACTGTTTCAGAATGAATAAACGCCTGACGCTTGTTATCATCATAACTAAGCGTGAACTTATAAGGCTTCGCACTCCGTTTTTTTGATGCCTCTTTAGGCTGCATGTACAGCGATAGTTTTTCCTCTAAGCTTTTTGAATCAACAGGGTGTGAAAATGTAAGCGTGCCGACAACCTTTCGAACTTGAGGGTTCGTTGGATCCTTATAAAAACGAATAGAGCTTAGCGCAGCCTTAAAATGAGGGGTGCTGAATGTGGCAGTATAGTTTTCAAGCTCTATGCTCTTAGAGAATAATTTCTCATGAAAGCTTAACGAATATTCCTGACCTGCTGGCCAGTCTTTCTCAGGTCTAAACATAAGCGTATTTTCACTTTCCCATTGCCACTTTCCTTTTAGTGCTGGAGAAATTTTAATATGATTGTTTAGCTCTTTATCCATCATCTCCAAAGAGGCTACCGATGTGAGAGACCCATTCAGATGAAATAATACGCGTAAGGGATTCGGTATAGCATTTTCTACATTTGGCGTAATGGCTGGAGCCTGTACTCTGGCTGTAACCAACGCTGGTTTTGGGCGTGAATTATCATATGCATACCCACCCCCTATAAGCATCAATACAAGAAACACTCCCCAAAAGGCTTTTGGAGAGTTTTTCCGTTGGGCATTTAAGAAGGCAACCCAAGGTGGACTCCACCAAGTAAAGCGACCAATCATCAAACTTGGAATGTTAACTATAAAATTAACCAGTTTTCTCATAAAAATTCTCCCGCCCAAATCCCAATCCAATATTAAACTACTCACTTACAGCAGTAAGTTGCGCTTTTCCGCCTCGCCTAAAAGTGCCTACTGTTGGTGGTCTCGAACAAATCAGCGGCAATCTGAATAGTTACAAGACAACAACACCTAAGAGCAAATACCTAACAAATACTTTCTCTGCTTAGAAAGTGAAATTCTTCAATAGATACCTTAGGAGGTGCTGATTAACTCTGGATGAGTGGATATGCGATTCAAAATTTTCAACCCCAAGGCGGCAAGTGCAAGGAGTTAATCAGCACCTCCCTTAGCTACTACCTATTGCCACACCTGCAACATATCCTGATGCCCAAGCCCATTGAAAATTAAAACCACCCAAATGCCCTGTCACATCCACGACTTCACCAATAAAATATAAGCCTTGCACATCTCTTGCCTGCATGGTTTTAGATGATAAACATGCCGTATCAACACCACCAAGCGTCACCTCCGCCGTTCGATAGCCTTCAGTTGCTGCTGGTTTTAACTGCCATGCGTGTAACTCTGATGCAATCACATCCAAATCAGCATCAGATAAACTCTGCAACGGTTTATCAGGAATATATTGCGCACACCAATGCAATACCAAGCGTTTGGGTAATATTTCGGACAACACAGTTCTTACATGTTGTTTGCCACGCCCTACTTTCTGCTCATCTAACCATGCCCGTACATCCAAATCTGGCAAAAGATTAATGCAAATTGATTGCCCTGCTTGCCAGTACGATGATATTTGTAACATCGCAGGACCACTGATACCACGGTGGGTAAACAGCATCGCCTCACCAAATGACTGATTATTACAACTTGCCACAACTGGTAGTGCGATGCCTGCCAATGCCTTTAATGATTCATGGGTTTTCCCAGTCAATCGAAATGGCACTAGCCCTGCTTCTGTCTCGATAATATTCAAGCCGAATTGACGGGCAATTTGATAACCCAAACCCGTTGCACCCATCTTGGGTATGGATAAACCACCTGTAGCAACAACCAGTGACTGGCACGTAAACACACCTTGATCACTGTGAACATCAAAACCTGTATGTTTGACTATCTTATCAATGCTCGTTTGTAACTTTATGGTTACATGATTTTCTACACACTTTTCAAGCAGCATATCTACGACCTGCTTGGCAGATTCATCACAAAACAGCTGCCCATGTTCGCGCTCATGCCAAGCAATGCCATAAGACTCAAACATCTCCAACGTGTCATATTGCGTAAAACGTGCCAATGCTGACTTACAGAAATGAGGATTTTGTGATAAAAAATCATCCGCACTGGCATACAAATTGGTGAAATTACAACGTCCACCACCTGAAATAAGAATTTTTTTAGCCGCTTTTTCAGCATGGTCGAGCAGTAATACAGAGCGACCGCGCTTACCCGCTTCTACCGCGCACATCAAACCCGCAGCCCCAGCCCCTATAATAATCACATCGTAATTCACGACTCTGGCTTCCAGCCCCAATCTTCCAAATCTGGTAGCAAATGATTACCTTTTAGAGCCACCTCTTTCCAAAGAACAGGACGCTTCGTACGTAATAAAAATAAACCTGTTTTTAATAAACGTTCCAACTCAGGGAAGCCTTTATCTGATTCTGCTAAAATACGCATGGACATGGCATAAATACTAAAATCAAATGCGTCATATCTAAAAGCTAAGTTCATAATTTCCATAACTTTCTTTTGTTTGCCAATCTTATGATACTTATAAGCCTTTTTAAGATCTTCATGTCTGAATATATTGGAGGAATCAGAACTACTTACATATCCTTCACTTGAAAGCTCCGTCTTAGCCTGAGATTCTTTCACTAACTTTCTAATCGCTGCCGCCCTTAATACAGCAGATTCGACACCTTCTAAATCTGTCGGCTGAATGTCCAACGCTTCTTTTCGTTCATTCTTTTTATAACCCAGCCAATATATTATACCCCCAGCAACAACCAAGAAAAATATACAAATAATTAATAACCACCAATATTGCACCTTTTCCTGAGCATCGCTTTGTATTGGCGGATACTCAAGCTTCTCAACTTTCGATACCTTGCTGACACCATCGGATACCGCTGGCTTTGAAACCTGGCTTACAGGCACTTGTTCATCCAACCTTAATTCAGTTGCATGCCCGACACATGAAATACATAAACATAAAAGAAACAGTTGAAAAGTTATAATATTACGACACTTAAATATGCCTATATAATGGCTTAAGTTCATAACAATGGTGCAATCACTAACGATACAATCGCCATCACATTAATCAGAATGTTCATCGAGGGCCCCGATGTATCTTTAAACGGATCCCCCACTGTATCACCAACCACAACAGCGGCATGTACATCTGTGCCCTTGCCACCCAAGTTACCTTTTTCAACATGCTTCTTAGCATTATCCCAAGCACCACCTGCATTTGCCATCATCAATGCCATCAATACACAACATACCAGCGCACCAGCCAGCATACCACCCAAAGCCTCTGCTCCCAAGCCAAAACCAACCACAACAGGTGCAGAGACAGCCAAAACACCCGGTAAGACCATTTTCTTTAGTGCTGCTGTTGTCGCAATATCCACACAGCGCGCATGATCAGGCTCGGCAGTGCCTTCCATCAACCCTGGAATTTCATGAAATTGTCTGCGAATTTCTTTAATCATTTCAAATGCAGCATCGCCTACCGCAGTCATGGTCAAAGAAGCAACTAGAAAAGGAAAAATACCACCAATAAACAAGCCAATAAGCACCAATGGTTCATTCAAATTCAGCGCAAAGCCACCATGATGTAACGAAACGGTTTCCACAAAAGCTGCAATAATCGCCAAGGCTGCCAAAGCTGCCGCACCAATCGCAAAACCTTTACCAATTGCCGCAGTTGTGTTGCCCAACTCATCCAAAGAATCAGTGATTTTACGTGTTTTCTCACCCATACCTGCCATTTCCGCAATACCACCTGCATTATCTGCCACCGGTCCATAAGCATCAATCGCCATGGTAATGCCTACAGTCGCCAGCATACCCACCGCAGCAATACCCACACCATAAAGACCACATAGTGTTGTAGAAGCATAAATAATTGCACAAATAGTCAGTACAGGAACAACAACGGACTCCATACCAATTGCCAGCCCTGAAATCATCACTGTTGCAGGCCCAGTTTCACCTGCTTGAGCAATATCACGAACAGGTTTGCCACCCGTATAATATTCAGTAATCACACCAATAATAATACCGCCAACTGCACCTGCTAATGCTGCCCCCCATACGCCTGCCGCAACATCAAGGGCTGCAACCAAAAACCATGCAGCCAACATAAATATCAGGGAAGATCCAATTGTACCCACGCGCAAAGCAACTTCAGGCGAACGATGAGAGAACATGCGCACCAAAGCAATCCCTGCTATAGAACAAAGCAAGCCCAACGATGCCAAAGCCAACGGCAAAAACATCAACGCTTGTTGCTGACCCAATGGGTCAAGAATATCTGCCGACATGGTGGATGCCATGGCAATCGTTGCAATCATTGCACCGCAATAAGATTCAAAAATATCCGACCCCATACCTGCAACATCACCCACATTATCGCCCACGTTATCAGCAATCACACCAGGGTTTCGCGGGTCGTCTTCGGGAATACCAGCTTCTATTTTACCCAC
>JALUXZ010000223.1 GCA_027018935.1 Mariprofundaceae bacterium | reverse complement strand
GATGCCAATGCGGATTTAATAGAGGTAGATTCCTACCTACTACATGTTGACTCTTGGGTAAATGTATATACAATAAGGTATATACGGAGGTTGTATGTTAACGAAAGTCTTTCAATCAGGTAATAGTCAAGCTGTTCGGTTACCCAAAGAAATGCGCTTTGATACCTCTGAAGTGGAGATTTTTAAGCGCGGTAATGAAGTGGTATTGCGAGAAAAAACACGTTCTTTAAGTGATGCTTTCAAGCTTTTAACGCAAATGCCTGATGATTTTATGGCAGAAGGTCGCCAAGATGATAAACCGCAAGAGCGTGAAAGTTTTTGAAACTAAAATATATCTTAGACACGAACATCTGCATCTATATTGCCAAGCAGAAACCTGCGGAAGTGTTAAAACGCTTTGAAGCATTGGATGTTGGTGAAGTGGGCATGTCCATGATTACCCATGCTGAATTATTGTATGGTGCAAAACGCAGCCAGCACCCAGAAAAAGCTATCGTAACACTAGAACAGCTCATTTCTCTTATCCCAGTACAACCTTTGCATGATGGGGTGGCAATTCACTATGCTGATATTCGCGCCGATCTTGCGGGTAAAGGCAATATGATTGGTAATAATGATTTATGGATTGCAGCACATGTTCGTTCTATGAATAAAATTTTAGTTAGTAATAACCTCAAAGAATTTGAACGTGTACAAGGTTTAAGACTCGATAATTGGGTTAATGGATAAACTAGTTAGCTCTTTGCCACTTAATGATTTAATGGCGGATAGGTTGAAGTTATGTATTATGTCCTCATAATTAAAAACATTTTTTTAATGTCTATTAGACAAGTAAAAGTAATCAATTACCATGAATAATCAATTTCTAGCACAACTAAAAATATCGTTAAACACATACACACCCATAGAACATTCAGAATGGCAGAAGTTGAGTTTAATATTCAAAGAAAAAAATTACGAAAAGGGACAAAATCTAATTGATCCTAACATGGATAAAAGTAAAATATTTTTTGTTTGTAAAGGTCTTATTCGTTACTACTATCTCTCAGAAGATGGTAAAGAATGGAACAAGGCATTTATAAATGAAAATACATTATCATCATCATTTACAATAGATTTTCTTGGAGATAACTCACCATATGCTGTTCAAGCACTTGAGGATACAGCTATTCTCATTAGCGATTATTCGCAATTTGAAGAACTTTTTGAAAGCAACCCATCTATTGAGCGTTTGGGAAGGATGTTTATAGAAAAAGTGCTCATTAGTAAAATGAAGAGAGAGCGTAGCTTTCTGAGTAAAAGTGCAAAAGCTAGGTATTTAGATTTCCTTGAACATTACCCGAGCTTATGTAAGCGGATTCCCCAGTATCATATTGCATCTTACCTCGGCATCGGTGAAGCATCATTATCTAGAATAACAGGTACATTAGAGAGATAATCTTACCTTTTGCAAAGGAAATTATATTGTATATAAATAGTATTGGTGTCTTCTTAACATAAAGGAGATATTAAATGTCTATTAAAGAAAATACCGCTATCATAGAAAGTTACTTCAATGATGTTTGGAATAATGGAAAACTTGAAGTACTCGACAAAATCATATCACCAGAGTACATCAATCATAACCCAGGCAGCCCAAACCCAGAAAAAGGACCTGAAGGTTTAAAACCTATCATCCAAGCTTTACGTTCTGCTTTTCCAGACCTCAAGTTTGAAATACATGACTTAGTTGTTTGCGAAGATAAAGTGGCAATTAGAAGTACTATGCACGGTACACACTTAGGTGACTTATTTGGAATGTCTGCAACCAAAAAGAAAGTTGCAGTTAATCAATTTCAAATAGAACACATAAAAGGTGGTAAGATTATTGAGCATTGGCGACAAAGCGATGATATGGGTATGATGAAACAACTAGGAATTAGTTAGAAATTAACTCAGGTGCTTGGCGATGGTATTCACTGACCAGAAATAGATGAAAATATAAGTGTTGCTGGTTTATTATCAGGTACGTATTAAATCACAGCTAACTTCAAATAGAGAGGGGCGTGGGTAGCACGCTCCTCATTTGGGTTGTTAAGGTATAACTAAGAAAAACACATACAAACTACATTTTTTTTAGCATTCGCTTAGAATGTCGCTGATGCCAACACCGCGCCTAAATTTACAAAAAATTCATATTCATCATTTGCGTTGCCACCAAGATTTTAATTGGGCATGCGGTGAGCATTTGAATTTTATCAGTGGTGATAATGGCAGTGGTAAAACGACCGTATTGGAAGCTGCTTATATGTTGGCATATGGGCGTTCATTTCGCCAAGCCAAAGCTCCACAACTTACGCAATGGAATGAAAAATCATTTCATATTCAAGCTACGATTCAGCGTTATGGACCTTTGCATATTCGTGTGGATGGGAAAAAAGGCAAAGTGGATATGTCATTGCAGGGGCGCAAAGTTGCCAAGCGCAAAGATGTGTTTGAGCATATTTCGTTGATTGTTGATGCGCCGCAAGGGGTGCGCTTGATTGATGGTGCGCCGGGCGAGCGTCGAAAATGGTTGGATAGGCTGGTGATTGCGACACAGCCTGCTGTGTATGTACATTATCAGGGTTATTTGCGCGCCTTAATGCAACGCGGTCGTCTGCTTCGGCATCATAGCTCTGCCGATGAGCTGGAAGGTTGGGAACAGCAAATTGTAAAACATGGACTTATTCTCAATCAAAAACGAAGCATCATATTAGCCAAATTGAATCAGCATCTTGCCCAAGAAAAAGATTGGTTGGATTTACCCTTTCAGATTGAAATATCTGGGCAAGGCTTTGAAAAAAGAGAGGAATGGCTTGCTTGGTTGCAACAGAAACGTGATGAACAGCAGCGACTTGGGCGCGTCATGCAAGGCCCGCATTGTGATAGGTTGAAAATCAGCTATGATACCCGTGAAATACGCGTGTGTGGCTCGCGAGGGCAACAAAAAGTATCAGGGATTGTGTTGCGGTTGGCAGAGTGTGCAGTGTTGCAAGAAGCCAAACAAATGATGCCGATTTTATTGCTTGATGATTGCTTGGAATCGTTGGACAACACCCGTGCATTGCGATTGATGGAGCGTTTGCACAATCATCAAGGGCAAGTGCTGATGACAGCTCCCGGTGATGTATCTGTGGAGATACATCAAAACATGCAACATCTGAAGTTAGATGGGCATGGCTTGGCATGAATAGTTTGAAAATATGAGGTATTCGAAATGAGTGAAAAAAACCAAGAGGAATATGGCGCAGATAGTATCAAGGTTTTGAAAGGTCTTGATGCGGTTCGAAAACGCCCTGGTATGTATATCGGTGATACCGATGATGGTACTGGCTTGCATCATATGGTCTATGAAGCGGTGGATAACTCAATCGATGAAGCTTTGGCTGGTCATTGCGATAAAGTTGAAGTGATTATTCATTCCGATGATTCGATTACCGTACGCGATAATGGGCGTGGTATTCCTGTTGATATGCATGAAGAGGAAGGTCGCTCGGCTGCCGAAGTGATTATGACCATTCTGCATGCTGGTGGTAAATTCGATAGTAACTCTTATAAAGTTTCAGGTGGTTTGCATGGTGTGGGTGTATCTGTGGTGAATGCACTTTCAGAATACCTTGAATTAACCATTCGCCGCCATGGTAAAATTCATGCTTGCCGCTTTGAGCATGGCGATACGGTAAAATCCCTTGAAGTGATTGGCGAAGCGACTGGTACAGGTACAGAAGTTCGTTTCTTGCCAAGCTTGGCTACGTTTTCACACCGTAATTTTTCTTTTGATATTTTATCCAAACGTCTGCGTGAATTATCCTTTTTGAATTCTGGCGTGCATATCGAGCTATTGGATGAACGTGATAACAATAAAGTAGTATTTGAATATGAGGGTGGCATCAACTCGTTTGTTGAGCATTTGAATAAAAGCCGTGCCCCCTTACATCCTGGATGCATTAGTATTAACACGGAAAAGAATGATGTCGGTGTTGAGTTATCCCTGCAATGGACTGATGTGTATCAAGAGCATGTTTTTTGTTTTACCAATAACATCCCGCAACGTGATGGGGGTGCGCATTTGGCAGGTCTTCGTGCTGCTTTAACCCGTTGCATTAATAATTATGCTAGTAGCAATGGATTATTGAAAAAACATAAGGTTTCTTTAACCGGTGATGATTGCCGTGAAGGTTTAACGGCTGTGTTATCGGTAAAAGTACCTGATCCGAAGTTTTCTTCACAAACCAAAGATAAACTGGTGTCATCGGAAGTTCGTCCGATTGTTGAAAGTAGTGTGAATGAGAAATTATCTGAATGGTTTGAAGAAAACCCGAAAGAAGCCAAGGCTATTGTAGGCAAAGCTGCTGAAGCTGCAATGGCGCGTGATGCAGCTCGTAAAGCCCGCGATTTAACGCGTCGTAAAGGTGTGTTGGATATTTCTAGTTTACCAGGAAAACTAGCCGATTGTCAGGAAAAAGATCCTGCATCATCTGAAATATTTCTTGTGGAAGGGGACTCTGCGGGAGGTTCGGCGAAACAAGGTCGCGACCGCAGAACGCAAGCTATTTTACCATTAAAAGGTAAAATTTTAAATGTGGAAAAAGCCCGTTTCGATAAGATGCTAGGCTCGCAAGAAATTGGAACCATGATTACAGCATTGGGTACAAGTATCGGTAAAGACGACTTTGATATTTCAAAGTTGCGTTATCATAAAGTGATTATCATGACTGATGCGGATGTCGATGGTTCTCATATTTTGACATTATTACTGACATTCTTTTACCGCCAAATGCCTGAATTAATCGAGCGTGGTTATTTATATATTGCGCAACCACCATTGTACCGCGTTGCCAAAGGTAAAAAGGCACGTTATGTCGCATCGGATGATGAATTATTTGATTATTTGGTTGAGCTGGGTGCTGCTGATAAGTCTTTTTATGCTAAAAAAGGTGCAAAAGCTGTAACTGGCGAGCGTTTGATGAGTTTGATTCGTAATATTCATCGTTTGCAACATTTGCAACAGCGATTATCACAACGTTTGGACTTGAAAGTATTAAAGTTATTGATTGAAACAGGTAAAATTAGTGGTTCAACCATGCGTGATAAAGAGAAACTGACCAAACGCCTTGAAACATTAAGTGCGCATTTTGATGAGGTCACACGTGTTGATGAAACACTTAAATGGACGATTCATGAAGATAAAGAGCAGGGTTGCTTCTGGGTTCAATTTGAGCGTAAAGATCATGGGCGTTTGATGATGTCACGTTTGGAGCGTGATTTGGTGGTCACAGCTGAGTTTGCAGAATCACAAAAAATATGTGTGATGATTCAAGATATGGTGGAAGACGGCGCATATTTGGAGCAAGATGGTAAGCGTTGGGATATTGAGCACTATGAAGATATTGCCAGCTTGGTGGTGAAAGAAGGTCGTAAAGGCATGAATATTCAGCGCTATAAAGGGCTGGGAGAAATGAATCCTGAACAGCTTTGGGAAACAACCATGGATGCAGCGGCTCGTAGTATGCTGCAAGTAACGTTGGAAGATGTGGTCAATGCCGATGAAACTTTCTCCATGTTGATGGGTGATGCGGTTGAGCCGCGTCGTAATTTTATTCAAGAAAATGCATTAAAGGTAAGAAATCTCGATGTCTGATTCAAACACACAAAAAGAAAAAATTAGTTATGCCGATTGCGGTGTAGATATTGATGCGGGCAATGCTTTTGTCGGACGTATCAAAAAGGCCGTGAATAGCACCATGCGCCCAGAAGTTTTATCGGGGCTTGGTGGTTTTGGTGGATTATTTCAACCAAACTTCTCCGATATGCAAGAGCCAGTGCTTGTCTCTGGAACCGATGGTGTGGGCACAAAACTACTATTGCTTCAAGAATATGATCGTCCGCATGTGGCAGGTATTGATGCGGTTGCGATGTGTGTGAATGATTTGGCTGCACTCGGTGCTGCACCACTATTTTTCTTGGACTATTTGGCGACAGGCGTGCTGAAAGGCGAAACATTGGCTGGTGTGGTCGAAGGTATCGCAGACGCTTGTAAGACTTGTGAGTGTGCCTTGGTTGGCGGAGAAACGGCTGAAATGCCAGGGATGTATGCACCTGGTCATTATGATATTGGTGGTTTTTGTGTGGGTGTGGTGGACAAACCAAAAATGGTTGATGGTTCTACCATTGCTGATGGTGATGTGGTACTTGGTTTGGCTTCCAATGGCCCGCATTCGAATGGTTTTTCGATGGTTCGGAAATTGCTCGAGCTTGGTGAAGCGGATATTATCAATGATGTATTATCCGATGGCTCAAAAGCGATTGATAAAGTCTTGTCCCCTACCCGTTTGTATGTGCCTGCCATCAATGCCTTGATGAAAAGTGGTGTAAAAGCACATGGTTTTTCACATATCACAGGTGGTGGTATGTTTGATAATCTTGAACGTATTCTTACAGATGATTTAGCTGTCACAGTCGATGTAAGCTCTTGGGGTGTGCCGCCTGTTTTTGAATATTTACTGGGTTTTGCTGTTGTTGAGAAGAATGAACGCTACCGTACCTTTAATATGGGTATTGGTTTTGTTGTGATTCTCTCTGCAAGTGAAGCTGCCGCTGCCACACAAGTGTTAGAGGCTGCTGGTGAAACAGTGTATAATATTGGGCATATTCACGCACGCGACGGCGAGCCTGTTACGTTGATAGGGGTGTAGACAGCAGGGTTGGCTTATAATATTCAAATGTATATTTCATCTTATTTTCATCAAAAACAGCTATAATAAGATATTGATTTATTTTAAGTAATGCTGGACAAGGATTCATAGAAACTTAATCTTTTCCAGTTAATTATTTTTACAGGAGGCACCATTGACCGCACAAGCACTTGATATGTCTAGTCTTTCATTGTTTTACCGTGATGTAAAACAAACGTCAAAATTGTCCCGCGAGGAAGAAGCGCGGTTGGCAAGACGTTGGCATGAGCATGAAGATCGTGAGGCTGCGCGTGAGTTGGTAGTAGCTAACTTGCATGGTGTGGCAGCGATTGCCCGTGAATATCGTCATTTTGGCTTGCAAGAAATGGATTTGGTTCAAGAAGGTACACTTGGTCTAATGCACGCGGTAAAACGCTTTGATCCTGAACGTGGATTTCGTTTGATGACTTATGCTTCTTGGTGGATTCGTGCATCAATTCATGATTTTATTCTGCGTTCATGGAGCATTGTTAAGCTTGGTACGAATAAACTTCAACGTCGTATTTTTGCGGGTTTGCAAAAGGCAAAAAATGCCATTGCAGCAATGGATGGTAGCCATGCCGATGAAGTAGGTGCGGAATATGGCTTGAGTGGGCACGAATATAAGGAAGCTGCCACAGCATTTTTACAACGTGATGTATCTCTGGATGTTGATGTGGATGGTCAAACCATGGTGTCGGCATTGCCATCAGCGGAATCTTCGCCGGAAGAGATTGTTGAGGAATCCAATTGGAAAAATCAT
>JALUXZ010000222.1 GCA_027018935.1 Mariprofundaceae bacterium | reverse complement strand
GGCTTTATGTGCCTAATATAAGTCATGCTATTCATATCGTCTGATAGTAAACCTTAGCGTCGTCCAATTGTAAAGTTAAACATCGTCCAATTGTAAAGTTCAAGGTCGTCTAACTGTAAACATGTAGGCGTGTTCGCTCAGGTTCTGGGCTTGGTTATGCCGTTAATTCACCTTTAAAGGCACGCTGCAATAAGCTGTTAAACAAATCATCGGACTTTTGCAGGGCGGCTTGCGCTTGCTGCTTTTGCGCTTCGATATGCTGGATACGCTCGGCGAATTGGTTTTGTAGGGTGATTGGAGGAACAAGCATTTCAGTTGCTTCTATTTGCTTATTGCTAACATTCGGCTGTAATGAAGTTGAAGAATATTTGGCTACCTTATTTTTAAAATAGTCGCTGTAAATTACCCTCATCAAATACACATTGTTAATTTTATTCTTATTAGGCTTAAACCTTGCTACACGTTGATTTAATAATGCTGGCAGGTCGTCCGCTTTGACTGTTATTGCCTTTACTGAATCTAGAGATTTAATAATAGGACGTGTAAGTGCCATCAATATATCCCCAGTCTTTAATGCAAAGTCTGGATATTTATCAAGGTAGCTATTGGGTAGCATATCAACCTCAGACCAATCTAGATTTTGAAAATGAACATTAGCAATTTTGACTAATTTAACTCCATCATCAATGAAGTCTGAGCTTTTAAATGAGAATCCGCCCTGAAGTTTACATATTAACCCTAACTGCATTTTCTCCCACCCCATCGGATTGGTTACAGGGTCACCAAACATATCCAAAAACAGGGATTGGCTGAGGGCGTTGTATTTGTCGATAAGTTGCGCATCTTTTTGCCGCAGCGCATCCGCCGCATCCAATATCGCAGCAATCTTTTTTTGCTCTTCTAGGGGTGGGAGTGGGATGTTACTTTGCTTAATAATTTTATCTGAAACGGCAGGATAGTTTGCTCCTGATGCTTTCCTAACCATATCATTTACAAATAAGTGAGATTGAACCCAGTAAAATAAATATTTTGAATCTAATGATTGTGCCTTTGCTCTCAAAACACAGTAGCCTGTAGATGCTGTTGCCCCACTTAATTGCTTTGGAATAATCGCAACACCATTCAAATTAGGTCTCACTGTCGACACTAATATATCCGAACCTTCTACCAACTGCCTAGCTCGGCTTGGTGCATCTGATGAAAGAACTTCTTGAACTTCTTCGATGGGTATTGTCTTCGCATCCTTATCAACAGAGCTTAAATCTATGTAAAGGAAGCTATCTTCGGAGATACTTTGCTTTGGGTTCCATGTAGCGACTTTTTCAACATAGTTGCCAATATTTTCAAGAGGGAAGCTCACGCCAATAGTTCCTTTAGTACTTTTAAAGCCTCAACGCGTTCACCATCAAGCTGTTCAATCTGCTTGATGATGTCCGCAGGTGCATCGTATTCGATTTCCTCATACACAATCTCTTTGTAGCGGTTAATGCTTAAATCCCAATCATTGGCTTTGATTTCATCCATCGGTACAAGAAAGCTTGGCTCGGTGCGTGCGCGCTCGTGTTCGGCATCACGCGCTTTGAAGCGTTGGATAATGTCGGGGATATTGTTCTCGGCAATCGGTGCGCGCTTATCGTCAAGGCTATAGCCATCGGCTTGCATATCATAAAACCAAACCTTGTCTGTGCCGCCATTATTGGTCTTGGTAAAAATAAGAATCGCCGTGCTTACCCCTGCATACGGCTTGAACACGCCGCTGGGCATGGAAATCACTGCTTCAAGCTTTTGCCCTGCCACCAATTCCTCTCTTAACTTCTTATGGGCATTGGACGAGCCAAACAGCACACCATCTGGAATAATCACCGCACAACGACCACCCATTTTCAACATACGCAACATCAAGGCTAAAAACAGCAATTCGGTCTTTTTAGTTTTAACGGTTTTAAGTAGCGAAGCTTCCACACCATCATAATCCAACGAGCCTTTGAAGGGTGGGTTGGCAAGAATCAGACTGAATTGTTCGCGCATGTCTGCATTGGCTTCACTCAACGAATCACGACCAATCAGTTGCGGGTGTTCGATGCCATGCAGTTGCAAATTCATCGCACCAATACGCAACATATTGGAATCAAACTCGATGCCTGTGAACATGTCCGTATTGTAGTGCTTGCGAAATGCCTCTTGATGAAACCATTCAGGGAAATGGTCATGCACATATTCCCCGGCGGCAACCAAGAAACCTGATGTGCCACATGCTGGGTCACAAATCGTATCTTCTTGGGTTGGTTCCATCATCTCAACCATCATCTGAATGATATGGCGTGGTGTGCGAAACTGACCATTGCGACCAGCCGTAGCGATTTTAGAAAGTAGATATTCGTACAGGTCGCCTTTGGTGTCGCGGTCATCCATTTGAATGCTATCAATCATCTGCACCACTTGGTCAAGCAAGCGAGGCGTAGGAATCATAAAGGTTGCACCCTTCATATATTTGGCAAACACACCGCCTGCTTTGCCAACCTGTATCATGTGCGTGAAGACCGTAAATCCATCTGCTGAGGCTTGAGGCTGGGTGAAGAGGTCAAACATCGTTTCAGGGTCATTATGTTTAAAGCTGTGCCAACGAAAAGACGCATGTTGGGGTTGATAGGTTGGATTGGAAACTTTTCCACCAATAAGGTTCATCTTCTTTTCTTCCAAAAGCTGGGCTTCATCCAAGCGGCGCAGAAACAATAAAAAGGTAAACTGTTGAATCACCGTAAGTGGATCACTGATACCGCCCGTCGCAAAAGCATTCCAAACTGTATCCACCTGACTCTTCAACTCACCTGTAATCATGCTTTATCCTTATCCTGTAAGTTGCTTTGTTTTTCTTCTAAGCTTTCCCAGCGAGCATAAGCATCGAGTAGCGCATCGTCCAATGTGGATAAACGTTGCTGATCTTTTTGATAGGCTTCGGCATTACTGGTGAAATAATCAGGATTGCAAAAGCGCGCCTCTATTTCAGCTTTTTCTTCTTCCATTTTTTCAATGTTCAAGGGTAGTTCTTCTAGCTCTTTTTGCTCTTTATAGGAAAGTTTTTTTAATATTTTTGGTGTTTTTGATGTGGTTTCTTGTTTTTTTGTGCTTTTTTCAATGTTTCTTTCTTTTTCAATGTCCAAACGACGTTGTTTCCATGCCTGATAATCTGAATAACCACCTTCAATAGGAATAATTTCACCATGACCTTCAAATGCCAAAACGCGTGAAGCCACACGATCCATAAATGCGCGGTCATGACTCACTACAATGACCGTACCATCATATTTTGCTAGGGCTTGCTCCAATACAGCGAGTGTACCGATGTCCAAATCATTGGTTGGTTCATCAAGAATCAAGACATTGGCGGGCTCAAGTAGTAATTTTGCCAATAATAAACGACCACGCTCACCGCCTGACAGTGCTGCAACACGGGCATTGAGTCGCTCCTTGTCAAAGAGAAAATCTTGCATATAAGTGACAATATGGCGGGGCTCATGCCCACCAATATGCACATAGTTGCCACCTTGTGGCAGCAGTACATCTTTTAATTTCGTGCTATCGTCCAAATCACGCATTTGCGTTAAAAATGCAGGAGCGAGACGCACACCATGTCGAACTCTGCCGTTTTCAGGTGTTATTTCGCCCAGTAAAATTTTCAGCAAGGTGGTTTTTCCCACGCCATTGGGCCCAATCAAGCCAACACGGTCGCCCGCCATGATTTTATGCTCGAAGTGATTGGCAATGATAATTTTTTCACCATTAGGGCGTGTAAAGCTATGTGATAACTCGACTGCCTCCATAAGCATTTTTCCTGATTTAATGCCGCAAGCCACGCGTAAATCGACATCGCCACCACGCATCCGACGGGCAGCCCGTTGTTTGCGTAAATCTTCCAAGGCACGTACGCGCCCTTCATTGCGTGTGCGACGAGCGGGGATGCCACGGCGAATCCAGCGCTCTTCTTCCGCTAACACGGTGTCGAATTTTCGGTTTTTACTTTCTTCAATTGCCAGCATCTCTGCCTTTTTTTCCAGATATTCGGCATAGGAGTAGGGGAAGTGGGTTAAGTGCCCGCGATCCAGCTCAATGATTTCTTCTGCCACTGCATCAAGGAAATATCTGTCATGGGTAATAAATAATACAGAGCCAGGGAAATCGGCGACAAAATCCTCTAACCACTCAATGGATGCGACATCCAAATGGTTGGTTGGCTCATCAAGTAGTAAAACATCAGGGTTGGAAACCACTGCTCTAGCCAAAGCAACACGCCGCAACCAGCCGCCTGACAACTCTTTGACATCACGCTGTGGATCCAAGCTTAGTTTTGAGATTGCCATTTCAATGCGGGCATGTAATTGCCATGCTCCTGCATGCTCCAGTTGGGCTTGTAGTTTATCCACGTGCTTGAGAGCCGCATCGGAGCTGTCATGCTGCAATGTTTGTAATGCTGTTTGATAATCCTCAAGTAGTGCTGCAACACTCCCCAAACCATCTGCAACGACATGGAAAACGCTTTGCCCTGCATCATAATGGGGAGCCTGAGGTAAGTAGGCAATGCTTGCACCATTGCGCAGTGTGATGCTGCCACTATCGCTATCAATCAAGCCTGCCATAATTTTAAGTAGTGTTGATTTGCCTTCACCATTGCGGCCAATAAGCCCGATGCGTACGCCTTTAGCAATATTCAAACTAACATTGTCGAGCAGAACTTGCGAGCCGAAGGCTTTCTCAAGGTGGTTTAAGGTTATGATGGGCATGGGCAAATACTAACCTTGATAGGTGACATACTTCTACCCATCACTTTTTTATTGTAGGTTTGGGTAATGTTCCTTAGGCAGAAAAAAATATGTGCGAAGTTGTGTGACTGGCTGTGCAAGCTTGGCCTGTTTGGCATGTTTTTTTTATATGCAAGTTATGGCTATAGTGAAGAGTTGGCAGATGTTAAAATTGATACAAGTCAGCCAGTGATTTATTGTGATATTGCTTCTGAAATAGGCGTTGAAAGATTGAAGCTTGCCCTTAAAGAGGGAAGCCTGATGACATATTCATGGGAGATTCTCATCGAGGAGAATCGAGATTATTGGCTCAATAAAAGTATTGCTAGCGTACAGATTAGCCGCCAAGTTGTGCCTGATTTGGTATCTCGACAGTGGTTGTTGAAAGACAGTAATAGCGGCATTACCAGTGCAACATTGTCGGAGCATAAGGCGATTGCATTTTTATCCAGCTTAAAAAACTTCCCCATTATTGATAAAAGCTTGTTGCAGTCAGGGGCAAATTATACCCTCAAAGTAAGGCTGTATATCGAAGAAGGCGAAGTCAGTGAGCACTGGTGGAATGCTGTGACGAAGCTTGGGAAAACGGTTGCTATAGGAAGTTTCACTTTACCATGAGTCTATGGCTGAAGATTTTGCCATTATTATTGTCGGCGGCACTGTGGTCGGTGATTGTGTGGTTGTGGCCAAGTCATACGACACCTGATTTGCAAGTGGTGGTATGGGTGAATATTAGCCTGTTATTTTTGCTGTCGATGGTGTTGTTTTTATATGGCATGCGCTTGTTTCTACAAAAAAAAGCACCCCGCCCAGGTTCGCGATTGCGAGCCAAGCTAGTGATTGGTGCCGTGGGCATGTTGCTGATACCTGCAGGAACGCTGCAGTTTGCTGCCAATCAAATGGTTGAAAAGGGTATGGATGTTTGGTTTGATGTGCGTGTTGATACCTTGTTGGATAGAGCTTTAAGTTTGGCGCAAGGGTTTTATGGTCGAATTGATCAAGATATGCGGCACAATCTTGCCCTCTACGCGAATGATGATGGGTTGTTATCCGATATTGCCAGTTTTCCTGCGAGTTACAGAAATTTAAACAGTCGCATGATTGAAATTCTACAGCGAGAGGGCTGGCAGAGTATTCAGCTTTATGATCGCAATCAACGCTTGCTTGCAGCGGTGCAATCGGAAGGGTTATCTGATTTTAAACCCGAAGCTTTTAGTGAACAGGCCTTGATTAGTTTAACCATGGGAAGGGTAAGCAGTGAGCTGTTGAATGTAAAAAATGAAGAAATGCTGGCTGCTTATGCCCCTGTGGTGATTCAACAGCGCATTGTTGCCTTACTCAAGGTAAAAACAGTATTGCCTGAGGGGTTGATTCAACATGCAAGGGCTGTGGAATCAGATTATCGAACCTACAAAGAACTGGAAAGGCACCGTCAATCCATTCGTGATATATTTACCCATGCCATGCTTTTTATCACCTTGTTGATTGTTTTGGTTGTAGGTTTGGTTGCGGTGGTCTTTTCAAGGCGTTTAACCAGCCCTGTTGGGCAATTGGCACATGCCTTGAAGAAGGTGACAGATGGCGATCTTGATGTGTCGATTCCAAACACATCGGATGATGAGTTGGGTGATTTGGTGCATTCATTTAACCGTATGGCTCTACATATGAAGCAGAATATAGAAGCCACTGAGAAAGCCCAGTTGGACTTAAGTGATGCTTTAACCAGTAGTCGCCAGCGACAATATGTGCTGGAAACCCTACTTGCCAATCTGCAAAGTGGCGTGTTATTGCTCAATGAACGTGGAGAAATTCGCCTTATCAATCAATCGTTGCGTCAACTGCTTGTGTTGCAGCCCAGTGATTGGGTGAGTGGGCGTAATTTTTCTGATTTAAGCAGAGGAAAATTGCATTTGGTGCATGAGTTTTATGATGAATTGAGCCATCAGCAGAATGAAACGCTACAGCGCGAGTTAGAAGTCGTGATTCAGGGTGAAAAACGCCATCTTTTAGCGCGTGGCGCGCGTTTGAATGCATCGGGGTTATCAGGTTTTTCTGGTTATTTACTGTTGCTGGATGATGTGAGTCAATTGGCAGAGGCGCAACGCCATCGGGCTTGGTCTGAAGTCGCGCAACGTTTGGCACATGAGATTAAAAACCCGCTGACACCGATTAAGTTGGCAGCAGAGCGTTTGCAGCGACGTTTTCGTCAACAGGTAGATGATCATGATGTGTTTGATAGCTGTACCCATGCAATTATTGCACAGGTTGAGCGTTTGCAACGTCTGATTGCTGATTTTTCAACACTGGCACGTTTGCCAAAACCACATTGTAAGCAGGTGAAATGTGCGACCTTTGTGCAGGAGCTACGTGATTTATACAGCGCTTATTCGCGGGTGCGTGTTGCAGATATGCCGCCGGATTTGTCATGTTATTGTGATGCCGATCAAGTGCGTCAAATTCTTATTAATTTAATGGAAAATGCCTTGGCTGCGACGGAAGATGGAAAAAAACATATTCGCTTATATCTTTCTAGTGATAATGAGATGGTTCGTTTTCATATTGAAGATGATGGTGATGGCATCCCCGAATCAGTACGCCCGCATTTATTTGAAGCTTATTACTCAACAAAATCGACAGGCTCTGGTTTGGGGTTATCGATCGCTAAACGCATTGCTGATGAGCATGGTGGAGATTTATTGTTGCTATCAAATGAGAATCCGACACATTTTTGTTTGGCATTGCCAATACAAGAACCAGAAGTAAAATCTACGAAGCAGAGCTTGGAGGACACATGAGCGCGCGTATTATGATTGTCGATGATGAACAGGCTATACGTGAGTCTTTGCAAGGGCTGTTTGAAGATGAGGATTATCTCGTAAGTTTGGCTCCATCGGGTGAAGAGGCTGTAGCACGCTTTCGTAAGCAACCTGTAGATTGCGTGTTATTGGATATTTGGATGCCTGGTATTGATGGTTTGGAAACCATGCTGCGTTTGCATCAATTGGATGATGAATTGCCCATTATTATTATGTCGGGTCATGCAACTATTGATACGGCTGTACGGGCGACACGTCAGGGTGCATTTGATTTTGTTGAAAAACCATTGTCTTCTGAAAAGCTACTTGTGCTTGTGCGTAATGCACTCGAAAAACGAAAATTAACCCGTGAAAATACGGAACTTAAACAAAATATACAACAACAATCACGGCATGAGTTGATGGGTGATAGTGAGGCCATTGGCAAGGTAAGGGCACTTATTCAGCGAGTGGCAATGACGGACACCCCTGTATTATTATTGGGTGAGCATGGAACAGGGAAGGCTGTTGCTGCTCGTATGTTGCATCAGCAATCCAAGCGCGCAGGCGCACCGTTTATGGATGTTAATATTGCCAGTATTCCTGACGGAAAAATGGATTCTGAATTGTTTGGGCATGAAAAAGGAGCGTTTCCAGGTGCATTGCATACGCAGCGAGGGCGCTTTGAAGCAGCGCATGGGGGTAGCTTGTTTTTGGATGAAATTGGTGAGCTCAGCCTTAGTGCGCAAGCCAAGATTCTTCGAGCTATGCAAGAGCGACGTATTCAACGTTTGGGTAATCCCGCCAATATGCCTGCCAATGTACGAATTTTAGGGGCAACATCATCAAACCCTGAGGCAATGTTACAGCAGGGTATGTTGCGTGAGGATTTTTACTACCGATTAAATGTGATTACCATCCAGCTACCAAGTTTACGTGATCGCATAGAAGATTTGCCGTTATTAATCGAGACACTTGTAACGGAACAGGCGGCTCTTTTGGGTGGAGATGCCGTGCAATTCGCCGAATCTGCACAAGCAGCGATGGCGAATTATTCATGGGCAGGAAATGTGCGAGAGTTGCGCAATTACATTGAACGTTGCCACATCCTACAGCCTGGCGAAGTGATTACTGCAGATAGTATGCCGCCACTGGATACTACCAAGCAGGTAAGCAGCAAAGAAAGCACTGTGGTTGAGGATGATTCGCAACATAATTTTAATTATGCGAGAGAGCGATTTGAACGTGGTTATTTGTTACACCACCTCGATAAACATGACTGGAATATTAGTCATACCGCCGCAGATATTGGCATGGAACGGAGCCAGTTACACCGTAAGATAAAACACTTCTCACTGACTCAAACGGAGAAAGAACAATGAATGTTTTAATTTTAGGTGCAGGAGAGGTGGGCTTTCATATTGCACAACGTTTGGCATCCGAAGGCAATAATGTTTCGGTGATTGATAATGATGCCGCACGTTTGCAGCGAGTCGCAGATACCATGGATGTAAAAACCATTCTTGGCTATGCCACACATCCAAGCACGCTCGCGCAAGCTGGCGCTGAAAATGCGGAGCTTTTAATCGCTGCGACGACCAATGATGAGACCAATATGTTGGCATGCCAGGTCGCTCACTCCTTATTTAAAGTAACAACCAAAATGGCTCGTATTCGTGAAACAGATTATGTAAACCATCCCAAATTATTTGGTAGGGATGAGCTGCCGATTGACTTGATTATTTCACCTGAAAATGAGGCTGCGAAATCGATTGTGAAACGTTTTCAAATCAGCTCGGCAGTGGATGCACAAGAATTTGCGGGGGGTAAAGTACAATTACTGGGTATGCGTATTGCTCCCAAAGGGCATTTGGCAGGTGTAGCATTAAGCGAATTGCATGAAGTGCTGGGTGATTTGCGAACCTATGTTGTGGCACACGAGCATAATCGTTTATGGCGTGTTCCTAAGCCTGAAACAGTATTATTGGCGGGTGATAGTATTTATTTGGCAGTGGCAGGTCATGAAGTGGGTCGTCTGCTGGAGTGTCTGGGTACGGAGGGTGGCGAGGAAAAAAGAAGTTCACAACGTAATGTGCTGATCGTGGGTGGTGGACATGTAGGTTATATTGTTGCGCAAGAATTAGAGAAACTTGGTGCGTCGGTGAAATTAATTGAACATAACCCTATGCGTGCGGAATGGTTGGCAGAGCATTTGGATCGTACGGTTGTTATTCATGGTGATGCTCTGGATAGGCAGCTTCTTGAAGAGGAAGCGATTGATACCATTGATGATTTTCTTGCCCTTACCAATGATGATGAAACCAATATTTTGGGTAGTTTGATAGCCAAGAAGTATAAAGTTCCTCATATTGTAACGCTGGTAAACCGCGCTATTTATAGTGATTTAATGCGTGAAATGGGTTTGGAAATTACTGTCTCACCACGTTTGACCACGGCATCAGCTATTTTGCGCCATGTGCGTAAAGGGCGAATTTTTGGACTTTCTTCATTGGGCGATGGTACGCTGGAGGTGTTAGAGGCAGAGGCTCTTAAAACATCGGCAATTTTGGATACACCATTAAGTGAGTTAGAACTGCCTGAAAACACAGTGATTGGCGCAATTATCCGTGGTGATGAGGTCATTATTCCTGATGGTGATTCGAGAGTTGAACCCAATGACCATGTTTTATTGATTACACAGGGTACGGCTTTGCGTGAGGTTGAGAAACTTTTTGAAGTCGGTCTGGAATTTTTTTGATGAGAATGTTTATTCAAGCACCTCAAGTTAGAAGGCTAAATCATGCATATTAAAGGTGTCATATGGACACTGGGCATTCTTATTATTTTATTTGCATCGGGAATGTTGCTTCCCGCCTTGGTGTCGCTGTATTTTTCTTCGGGTCACGCTGATCACTTTTTTATCGCGAGTGTGATGACGGCTGGATTAGGTTTTGTCATGATGAAGTGGGGTGGCGGAGCCCCCAAACGACTTAGTCATAAAGATGGTTTCCTAATTGTAGCATTGGCTTGGGTTGTTTTGTCCTTGCTTGGTGCGATACCCTTTTGGACAACGGGTGTGTGCGTAAGCATTGTTGATGGATTGTTTGAATCGACATCGGGTTTAACCACAACAGGCGCAACGATTCTTACTGGGTTAGATAGCCTGCCACCATCCATCCTTTTCTGGCGTTCCATGCAAGAATGGTTGGGAGGTATGGGTATTATTGTGCTGGCTGTGGCTGTGATGCCGTTGCTAGGTGTTGGAGGCATGCAGTTATTTCGTGCGGAAACACCAGGGCCTGTAAAAGATAAACTAACAGCGCGGGTGACTGAAACTGCCAAAGCTTTATGGTATATCTATTTGGCTATGACCATCTTATCAGGTATTGCACTGTGGTTGGCAGGCATGACCCCTTTTGATGCGATTAATCATGCCATGACAACAGTCGCAATTGGTGGATTCTCTACACATGATGCCAGTATGGGGTTCTATGATTCGATGTGGATTCGTGGGCTTACTGTGGTGTTTATGTTGCTTGCAGGCATTAATTTTACCTTACACTTTGCGGCTATGCGGCGCGGTTTTTCCATCAAAAGCTATAGTGGTGATGATGAGTTTCGCACCTATATTAAATGGATAAGTGTGCTTATTGTTTTAATTGGCGGGCTTACTTTATTGACAGGTAGCGGTACGTGGGATGAAATTATTTTCAATACGGTTGCGGTTGCAACCACCACAGGTTTTGCGGTGAGTGATTATGCTCTTTGGCCACCAGGCACAACGATGTTGTTATTTGCAGCAATGTTTGTTGGGGCTTGTGCTGGCTCAACAGGCGGTGGCATGAAGGTGGTGCGGGTTTTATTATTATTTCGCCAAGGTATGCGTGAGATTCGCCGCTTGATTCATCCACATGGCGTTATTCATGTGAAAATTAATGAACAAAGTATCTCAGGGCCAGTTGTACAGGCTTTGTGGGGCTTCTTTGTATTGTATATGGTTTGCTATGGCATTGTTGCCATACTGTTAGCATTTACAGGCGTGGATATGTTGACCTCACTTACAGCAGCAGCAGCATGCATTACCAATACAGGCCCTGGTTTCGGTGCTGTAGGACCAGCCTCGACCTATGCGAGTTTGCCTGATGCTGCCAAAGGTGTATTGATGTTTGGTATGGTGCTAGGGCGTTTGGAAATTTTCACCTTCTTTGTGTTGCTTGTTCCTGAATTCTGGAGAAAGTAATAAGCAAGGCGCAATGAAATGAGTAATAGCATCGCTATTATCCATTTTATTCAACGCCTCATTTATTGTTTATATCTATGGATAGAGTCTTTGTATTAACGCATTCGTAAATTATTATATTGACGAATACCTAGCAACCTCTAAAGTAAGTGACTAATTACTTACTTTAGAGGTTTGTCATGGTGGAACACGCACAACATTTATCACGAGAGAAAAGGCAAGAGCATACGGTAGAAACCATGATTCAAATGGCTTCTGAGCATAGTCCTGATGAGATTACAACAACAGCCATTGCAAAGCGCATGGGACTCAGCCAAGGCGCACTGTTTAAACACTTTCCCAATAAAGATGCGATGTTGAAAGCCGTGATGGTTTGGGTCGCAGATCGTCTTTTGAACCGAATTGACAGGGCAGTTCAGGGAAAAGAAGCGTTACCAGCCTTAGAGGCGGCATTGATGACGCATATTGAGTTTGTACTCAATAATCCAGGTGTTCCTCGTATTTTGTTTGGGGAGTTGCAACGCTCCAAAATGACTCCTGCCAAGCAAATGGCGAATACATTGATGATGCGTTATGCAGAGAAAATGAAGAACATTGTTGAGCAGGGTCAACAAGCTGGTCAGTTGCACGCGGATGTCGATGCAGCAAGCGCAGCGACTATGTTTATTGGTATGGTGCAAGGTTTGGTGATGCAATCCATGCTTACAGGAAGCCTTAAAGAAATGCCTTCGCAGGCAAAACTAGCATTTAAAATTTATCAGCGCGGAATTGAGGTGGCATCATGAACGTCAATAAAAGAACTTTAGGTCTATTGGCAGTGGTTGTGCCTATGTTGCTCTTGTTTATATATGTGGGCATGACATCCGGGCCATTGGCACCTGTTCCTGTAACAACCGCAAAGGTTGAAAATAAGGGGGTTTCTCCAGCACTGTTTGGGATTGGTATTGTTGAAGCTCGATACGCTTATAGTATAGGGCCGATTGCACCTGGGCACTTGCAAGCTGTGTATGTGGATGTCGGTGATAGGGTAAAGCAAGGTCAATTGCTGGCTGAAATGGAACCTGTAGACTTGGACGAAAAGATTGTTTCACAAAGCATGGCAATTAAACGGGCTAGAGATGGTATTACCACGGCAAAAGCTATGCTCAAAGAAGCCGAAGCACGTTTAAATTTTGCTCAAATCCAAGAAACGCGCTACAGAAAACTTTTGGAAATTAAATCCATAGGTGATGAAGTGTATGAAGCCAAGAAACAAGAGCTTCAAGCTGCGGTTTCAGGCAAAGCTATTGCCAAAGCGAATGTGAATTCAGCTAAGAAAGAATTATCGCGTGTGCAATCTGACCGAAAAGGATTGAGTAATTTACGTGATAATTTGCGTTTGATTGCGCCCAAAGATGGTGTGATTTCTGCAAGACGCTTTGAAGCGGGTTCTGCTGTGATGTCTGGTCAAGCAGTAGTGGAAATGATTGACCCAACAAGCCTTTGGATCAATGCACGTTTTGATCAACAACGCTCTGCTGGGCTAGCAGCAGGTTTGCATGCTAAAATTCAGTTGCGTTCACAAAGTCAGAAGCGTTACGCAGCAAAGGTTCAGCGTGTTGAAATCATGGCAGATGCTGTGACCGAAGAGATTTTAGCAAAAGTAGCCTTTAATCATTTACCTTCACTCATGCCTCCGATTGGTGAGTTAGCCGAGGTGACTGTGGCGCTTCCTGAATTACCTGCAAAACCTGTGATTCCTAATGCGGCAATTAAGCAAGTGGATGGCGAAGTCGGCGTATGGCTGGTTAGTGATGGTGAGATTGCATTTGCGTCTATAACGGTCGGCGAGAACAATTTGAATGGTGAAGTTCAAATTTTAAAAGGTTTGCAAGCGGGTGATGAAATCGTGGTGTATAGCAAACATGCTTTGAAACAAGGCTCGAAAATTGATGTAGTGGAGGCTATTCAGCCATGATTAGCCTTGCTGGGCGCGATATTGCCCATTCATGGGGTAAGTTTGTCTTCACAGGTGTTGGGCTTGGTTTGCTAATTGGTGTGACGATGACTATGGCGGGTGTATATCGCGGTATGGTGGATGATGCTAAAGTTCTATTAGATAATAGTGGTGCAGATTTATGGGTGGTGCAGCAAGGGACACTGGGGCCTTATGCCGAAGCCTCAAGCATTTATGATGATGAATACCGTGGTATTTTAGGTATGGCAGGTGTGGATGCGGCTGCGAATGTAACATATTTAACCTCACAAATTAGCCAAGGTGATTTGGATGTTAGGGTGATGGTGGCGGGCATTGTAACCACAGTGCTGGGGTTACCTGGTCAGCCACGCTTTTTAGTTAAAGGAAGGCACATCACTCGTGGTCATTATGAAGCCGTGGCCGATGTGAAAACGGGTTTTAACATCGGTGATGAAGTGAAGATTCGTCGTAATCATTATACAGTCGTGGGTTTGACCAAGCGTATGGTCTCATCCAGTGGCGATCCTATGTTGTTTATCCCGCTCAAAGATGCGCAGGAAGCACAGTTTTTAAAAGATAATGATGCGATTTTGAATCAGCGCCGTAGAACGGCTGCGAACCCTGCGTTTAATAATCCAGCGGTACCCGGTTTATTGGATGCTGTCCTTGCTTCACAAAGTGTGAACCCCTTTGTCAATGCAGTATTGGTACGTGTAAAAGCAGGCTTTACACCTGAGCAAGTGGCAGAACCAATTCGCAAATGGAAACGCTTGCAGGTCTATACGCGTGCGCAAATGGAATCTATTTTGATTGAGAAGTTGATTAAAACTGCGGCTAAACAGATTGCTATGTTCTTAGTCATTCTAGCGATTGTAAGTGCTGCGATTGTGGCATTTATTATTTATACACTAACGATTGGTAAAATAAGAGAAATTGCAGTGCTTAAATTGATTGGCACAAAAAATAGAACCATTGCAGCTATGATTATTCAACAATCTATTGGCTTGGGACTTATTGGCTTTGTGATTGGTAAAATTGCAGCCACATTTTGGGCTCCTGTATTTCCCAAATATATTTTGCTTGAACCATCCGATGCCGCGACTGGTTTTGTGCTGATTATGGTGATTTGTGTGTTGGCTAGCCTGATTGCCATTCGGGCAGCTCTTAAAGTGGATCCTGCGGAGGCTATCGGTGGCTAGAGGCATTATTATTGAAGACCTTCACAAACAATATGGTGTGGGTGATACGGCAGTAGAAGCACTTAAAGGTGTGAATATGCAAGTGGGTCCTGGTGAAGTGGTAGGTTTGGTTGGACCATCGGGTTCAGGGAAAAGTACGCTTCTTAAGTGCTTGGGTGCGGTGATTGAGCCAAGCAATGGTCGCATGATTTTAGGTGGTGAAAGCATTTATAATCAAAAATGGAATATCAAAGACTTGGGTGCGTTGCGCCGCGATAGTATTGGTTTTGTATTTCAAGCACCGTATTTAATTCCGTTCCTCGATGTGATTGATAATGTGGCACTGATTCTCATGTTGGCAGGAAAATCCAATGATGAGTCGCGCAAACGTGCAATGGAGCTTCTTGAAGCTTTGGATGTGGCACACCGTGCGAAAGCTATGCCCTCTCAGCTTTCTGGTGGTGAGCAACAGCGTGTGGCGATTGCCAGAGCTTTGGTAAGTCGTCCACCTGTGATTCTTGCTGATGAGCCGACTGCACCACTGGATAGTGAACGCGCATTAGCGGTGATGAAAATTTTAAACGAAATGGCAAAACAATATGAAACAGCGATTATTGTGGTAACCCATGATGAAAAGATTATCCCTACGTTTAAACGTATTTATCACATTCGTGATGGTAAAACGATTGAGGAAGCTGGGGAAGGTAGAGAGATATGATAAAACCATGGAATAAAATATTACCCGTCATCATGATATTGCTTTCATCTTGTGCTGTTGGCCCTGATTATGAACGCCCTGAAGTGTTAAAAGATTCAGGTGTTAAAGATGATAGCTTTCAGGTGAAGCTAACTTTGGCTGAGTCCTTGCCAGAACCTGTCGCACTGGGCGAAACACAAAGGTTTGTAGGTCATTCAGTGCAAGCGGAATGGTGGAGAAGCTTTGAGTCAGAGAAGTTAAATCAACTTGTCGAACGAGCTTTGCAATCTAGCCCAACCCTACAAGCTGCTGAGGCTAAATTAGAGCAAGCCAAGCAAACTTATGAAGCCCAAGCAGGTTCGAGCTTATACCCACAAGCATCTTTGGATGCAGGTGGTTCTAGGCAGCGTGTTAACAAAGCTGCATTTGGTTTAACCAATGATTCATCAATCTATACTTTATATAATGCAGGTTTGAACTTGGGTTATAATTTTGACTTGTTTGGTAGTAATCGGCGTTTGCTTGAATCGTTGGCAGCAGAGACAGAATACCAACGCTATCAATTTGAAGCAGCACGCTTAAGTTTGATTGCCAATACGCTTAGTGCAGCCATGGTAGAGGCTCAGTTATCAGAACAATTACTGGCGAATCAACAAATTCTACAAGTGTTAGAAGAGCAATTGGAGATGAGCAAGCAGCGTTTTGCATTGGGCGCAGTCGGGCAAAATGACGTAAGCGCACTCGAAAGCAGTGTGGAGCAATTTCGTGCCAATATTCCGCAATTGCAAAATGGATTGGCGAAGCAGCAGCATGTGTTGACATTATTGATTGGTCAGGCACCGAATAGCAATCAAGTACCTTCATTTATATTAGCAGATTTTACATTGCCGCAAGAGCTTCCTGTACTTATTCCATCCGAGCTTTTGGATCAACGCCCTGATATTTTGGCAGCGGAAGCTTTGCTTCAATCGGCAAATGCTAAGTATGGGATGTCGGTATCACGGATGTACCCACAACTTAATTTAAGTGCAAATATTGGTTCACAAGCATTAACCACCGCAGGTTTGTTTGGTGCGCAGACTTTGGTGTGGGGTTTGGCAGGGCAGTTAACGCAGCCTTTGTTTAATGCTGGTCTTCCTGCCGAATCACGTGCTGCGAAAGCTGGCTATGAAGCTGTGGCAGCTAATTATAGGCAAACGGTACTGCAAGCTTTTCAAGGTGTGGCAGATGTGCTTTCAGCATTGGATTATGATGCACAAAGCTTGAGCTCGCAAGCAAAAGCGATGAAAGCAGCAGAAGAAACAACGAAGTTGGTGCAGCAAGAGCATGAAGCTGGTTCAGCAAGTTATGCGCAAGTGCTGGCAAGCAAACAAGAGTTGGAGCAAACACGCGTTGTATTGATTGCTGCGCAAACACGTAGGATGATTGATACCATAGCCCTATACCAAGCTATGGGTGGAGAAACTTTTTCGGTAGTAGTAGGCGAATAAGCAATCAAGGCTTTTTCAACCAGAGGCAATTATAAACGTCCATCCATCAAGGGAGGTGCTGATCAACTCAATAAATGATGCCTATACGCCCAAAATCGCCAGCACCTGCGTTAGCCAACTTAGCAATAGCGGGACTATTGCTTGCGCTTGCTGCCTTGGTGTTGGTGATTTTGAATCGCATATCCACTCATCTAGAGTTAATCAGCACCTCCCAAGGCTAGTCCTACCTTTTTTGCCCCCTATCCAGTATTGAATGGGTAAATGAATGCTTCAAGCCCTATAGAACTAGAATAACTGGAACTTGGATATGACTTCCATCGATTTGGATGGGAATGGGGTATAAGCCGCGTGGGCATGGACCAGTAAGACACTCCCCCGTGGTTGGACTAAATACAGCACCATGAGTATGACATAGTAGGGTATTTGCATCCTCGGAAAAGAACTGGTTGGGAATCCAGTCGAGTGGGCTTCCTACATGTGGGCAATGATTTCGATAGGCATAGAATTGACCCTGACGGCAGATAGCAAAACCACCCTCTTGAATGCTTAGTGTTGTATGTTCACCATCGATGGTTGCTTGCATTTGAACGGTAATATCAAAACTAACAGCACTACCTTCTTGGGGTTGAGGAATTGTTTGCCAAGCCTCTTTTTTTAGCAATCCAGTGCCTTTTGATATGCTTGCATGGCTTCTTGCCACTGTTCTTTTTGGGCTAGCCAATCAGCTTGGGTGCGCCAAAATTCACGGCATGGATTTGTTTCAAGCAAGCTGGTTAAAGCTTCTTCTGCCAAGCCATCGAGTTTCCCAGCATGGGCAAGGCGAGCGCGTAACCATTGTAATGCAGCGGTGCCTTGTTGCTTCTCAAGTTTTCGAAAGGCTGCCAGAGCATCTGTGTTTAAAATTTCGAAGGCAGCACTTGCGACCGCACGGTCATCATGCTGTTGTAGGTGACCTAGCCATAATTTTTCGGCAGCTTTGCGATTGTTTTCTTCGATATGGGCATAGCCCAGTGCCAGCACAACATGACTATCTGCGGGCTGCATACGGTAGGCTTTTCTTAAATATTCCATGCCATGTTTAGGCTCTTGTTTAGCCAAAGCCAGCCATGCTTGTGCCATTTGGGGCTTGGCGCGTGATGCCGAGCGATAGCCATGTTTCCAGATACTTTCCAAACGTTCAGCAGCATGTTTCCAATCTTGCTCTTCAACTGCCAAATCAGCCATGCGAATCAATGCCAAAGGCGAATTAGGTTGGCTTTTTAGCCATGCTTCTAAGTGGGCTTTGCGAGTCGCAATGTCAGGTTTGGATTTGGCTTCAGGATCGGTGGCAATGCGCGCGCTTAATGCGATAAGTAAGCTATCATCATCGCTAGCTGCAAGGGTTTGGTCAGAGGCGGAAATAGTGCTTGTTTGAAGCAGTGCTATAGCCCAATCAGGGATAATGCCGCGTGATTTTTTAAAGGTGCGTTTGCCATAGTCACCACGCATATCCAGCCACTGGGCAATGCCATCACGCAGGCGTTGTTCACGGCGTTTTTTTCCGCCCATGCGTAGTGTTTGCCAAAGTTGTCCTGGCCCTGCAACCAGTGCCGAAAGCAGACGTTGAATCAGCCAGAGAACGCCAAAGATGAGTAATAGACTGACTACAAATGCACCCTGACGTGTTTCAAATTGCCAACCGAAGGCCTCAATGCGCAATGTTTGTAGTGCAATATCAGGGAATAGGGCAAGTAGAGAGGTCAGTACAATGGTAAGAAGAAATGCAATAAGGAGGCGAAATTTTAGGCGCATTTAAGATTCCTCCAGCCATGACTGGGCGGCTTGACGAAGTTGTTTAACATCTACCTGAATAGCATCGAAATTCTCTGGTAGCTGCAGAGTGGCAGCTTGTTTGTCATCGCTTTTGTGCTCATTGAATTGGGCAACCAAGCGTAGCTGTAATTGCGCACGTAATGTTGTCCATTCAGTGCCTGTTGGCCATTGCTCCAGATTCATGCCTTGTTTGATATGTAGTAGTGTGTTTTTCAATGTAAGTAGTGCCATTTCTTGGCTGCTTTGTGAACGTTTGAGGCTAAACTGTTGAACAAGCCATTGCAGCCACGGGGTGGAGGCATCTGCAGCGATGGCTGTAGGAATAACATTATCAGAAGCATTGGTTTTTAAAGTGCTGATGAGGTGGTCAATTTCTTGTTGCCATTGATGGACATCATTTTGTCGCTGCTCTGCTAGTTTTAACATGGACTCAGCAAGGTCTCGTTGCTCACTTGTAAGAGATGGTAATAAGCTTACTTCCTGCCATGCTAGTTTGATTTGTGGAAGGTGACTGTTGTGCTTCATAATCCATGAAAGCCGAGAATGCAGCTGCATAGATTCTAACATAGACTGGGAATGAGCCACATCTTGCTGTTGCTGACGCAGGGTCTGTAGCTCACTTTGCAAGCTTTGTATGTTATCTTGTAGTGTAGTAATCGCAGTAATTAAAGCTTCGCCCTCTTCACTACTGATGGCTGTGGGTACAGATGTTTCGAGAGTCAGTGTGTCAACTGACTTACTGGCTTCTTGGGCTGGCTTGATGGAAGCACTTTCGAGTGGGGCTTTAGTGCTGGGTGTGATAGCAGCTGGGGCACTGTTGGATTTCAATATATAATTTTGTTGGTAATAATTGAGAGCAAAGATTGATGTTGCAGAACCCACGATAAAAGCGAACACAAAAAGAGGCCAGCGTCTTGTTTTTGCTGGTGTTTTTTCAATAGCTTCCTGCTCCAGAGGATCGGCTTCAATCACAATGGCTTCATCAGTGCTTGTTTCAGTGGTTTGTTGTTTATCATTCATGCTTTAATCATCGTTCAACCAGCGGGCTACGTCCAGTGCATGATAGGATAAAATTAAGTCTGCCCCTGCGCGTTTGAAGCCCAGCATGGTTTCGAGTACCACACGTTTTTCATCAATCCAGCCGTTGGCAGCCGCAGCTTTGACCATGGCATACTCACCAGATACGTTGTACACAGCCATGGGCAAGTTGGTGGCATCTTTGACTTCACGGACAATATCCATGTATGCCAAGGCAGGTTTGACCATCAACATATCAGCTCCCTGCTCAACATCTAACAATGCTTCCTTAATGGCTTCCCTACGATTGGCAGGATCCATTTGGTAAGCGGCCCTATCCCCAAAGCTTGGTGTGGAATCAGCAGCATCGCGGAAAGGACCAAAGTAGCCCGAAGCATATTTCACGGCATACGACATAATCGGTGTTTCAGTAAACCCAGCTTCATCCAAGCCAGAGCGAATCGCTGCAATCATGCCATCCATCATGCCCGATGGGGCAACAATATCGACCCCTGCTTTTGCATAGGATACTGCTTCTTTTTGTAGGTTTTCAAGGGTTGCATCATTATCGACTTCTTCACCGCACAATACGCCGCAATGACCATGTTCGGTATATTCGCAAAAGCATGTGTCGGCAATCACGCACATATCAGGGCAAGCTTTTTTGGCAGCGCGAATGGCTTTTTGCACAATACCTTCATCATCCCAACCTGATGCACCGATGTCATCTTTATCAGTGGGAATGCCGAATAAAATAACGCCTGGAATACCCAGTGCTTCAACTTCGCGAACCTTTGTTGCTACATCGCTTAGAGGAATGCGAAATACACCAGGCATACTTTTTACTTCAATGGCTTTATCAATGCCTTCATCCACGAATAGTGGGTAAATAAAGTCGGCTACTGATAACGATGTTTCACGCACCATGCGGCGAATGGTTGCTGTTTTGCGTAGTCGGCGTGGGCGAATGGTTAAATCGGGTAAAGACATCGTATCAGTTGCTCCGTTGAGAGAAATATTCTGCCAAGCCCTCCAGCATGGAGGGGAAGTTGGCATGCTTGGCGATAATCTGCACCTTCAAATCAAGTTTGTCAGCAGCATCTGCGACTTGTTGGCTTATGGCGACAAGAATAGGGCGGTTGGCAAGCTTAAGGTTGCCAATGCGTTGAAGGTAATGCTCGGCAGTTCTTGAACTGCCTAGCAGACAGGCATCTATACTGTTCTTTTCCAGCATGCTGAGAACTTTGCTATTATCGTCATCAGGGCAAATGCTTCGGTAAGCCTTGATAAGACATGTTTTGATACCTTGTGCTTGCAAATATTCAAGCAGTTCGTTGCTGCCTTCTTCGGCTCGGAAAAACAGTAAGGATTGTGGAAGACCATGTTTTTGATAGGCTTCTATAAGCCCTTGTTGGGATGCAACTTTGGGAATGATGTCGGCTTGCATGGCATGCTTTTTTAATGCTGCCGCAGTTCTTTTTCCGACCACTGCAATACGCTTGTCTTGAAAGGTGTTTATGACGAAATTTGAATTGTTTTCAAATACTGCCTGAATGCCATTCACGCTGGTAAAGGCAAGATCACTATAATCTTTGGCATGGCTTAAAGCTTGTAGAATAGAAGCATGAAGACTTTGATGTTGCAAGCAAGGGAAGGCAATAGCTGTGGCTCCTTTTGTCGCAATCAAAGCCTCAGTTTCAGCACTTTGCTGCACTGCACGCGTAATCAGAATGCGTTTACCTGCAAGGGGTGAATTTGGCATGCCTGTACTGTATAAACAAAATGATTGTAAGACAAATGGATGAAGAATACATGCCATGTATAGGGCAGCTCGAAAAAACTCGGTACTTCGCCAAACTTGTGCTTTTCACCCCTAGCGGCGTTGAACAAAATGGATAATAGCGATGCTATGACTCATTTTATTGCGCCTTGCTATGAGCGAAAATCAACGTCGTTTAACTTGTGCGAGGTTTTTCGAGGTGCCCTATATTTCAATGCTTGCCATTGTGTTTGAAATATGTTGTCATAGTAAGATGGCAACTAAAAAAGTAAAAGAACAAGCACGAAAAGTATTAAAAGATATATTTGGCTATGATGAATTTCGAGCCATGCAGGAAGATATTATTTGCTCCCTATTGGATGGCAAAGACGCATTTGTATTGATGCCCACAGGTGGCGGTAAATCATTGTGTTATCAGATTCCTTCAATTATGCGTGAAGGCACAGGCATTGTTGTATCACCGTTGATTTCATTGATGAAAGATCAGGTGGATGCACTGACCCGTTGTGGCGTAAATGCGGCATATTATAACTCATCGCTGAAAGCAGCAGAGGGCAAGGATGTGTTGGATCGCTTTGAAGCGGGTGAATTAGATTTATTGTATGTCGCGCCAGAGCGCCTATTAACCAAGACTTTCCAAAAACGTTTGGAAAACGTGAAAGTGGCGATGTTTGCCGTCGATGAAGCGCATTGCGTTTCTCAATGGGGGCATGATTTCCGACCTGAATATGTGCGTTTGGGTGAATTGCGTGAAACTTTCCCTGATGTTCCGATGGTGGCACTGACTGCAACGGCTGATGAACATACACGTGAAGATATTGCAGATCGTTTGAGCCTGCAAAAGGCAAAACGTCATATTTCTAGTTTTGACCGCCCGAATATCCGCTATTTGGTATCGGAAAAGCGTCAGCCTTTAACTCAAGTATTACAGTTCTTGGAAGACTGGAAAGATTGTTGTGGGATTATTTATTGTTTGTCTCGCAAACGTGTGGAAGACATGGCTGTGAACCTTCAACGGCATGGCATTCGTGCGGCGGCATACCATGCGGGCATGCCTGGTCGTTCGCGTGAGAAAGTGCAGGATGACTTTTTACGAGACCGTGTAAAAGTGATTGTTGCAACGATTGCTTTTGGTATGGGTGTGGATAAACCAAATGTACGCTTTGTGATTCACCATGATTTACCAAAATCGATTGAGTCATATTATCAGGAAACAGGTCGTGCGGGTCGTGATGGTCAAGAGTCTGAAGCTTTGATGTTGTATGGCTCTGGTGATGTGAATTTGGTGCGTCGTTTGATTGAGAATGTTGAGAATATTGATCAGCGCCGTGTGGAAGTGCATAAATTGAACAGCATGGTGGCTCTTTCTGAAGCATTAACATGCCGTCGCCGTGTATTGCTGGGGTATTTTGGTGAACACTTGGAAGAAGATTGTGGCAACTGTGATATTTGTCTTGATCCGCCTGAAACTTATGATGGTACGGAGTTGGCGCAGTTGGCGATTCGCTGTGTGAAAGAAGCCAAGGGTGATTTTGGTGTGGGTTATATTATTGATGTGCTACGTGGCTCTAAAAATGCGCGCATTATTGGTAATAAACATGAAAAACTGAAAACACATGGCAATGGTGCGGATATTAATGGTGATGAGTGGACTTCAATCCTAAGGCAGCTGGTGCATCAAGGTTATTTTCAGCAAGATGTTTCGCGCCGTGCTGCTCTTGTGGTAACAAAAAAAGGTGAGCTTTTACTCAAAGGTGGTGCAGCAACACTGGCACGTTATCAACCTGGTCTTAAACGTAAATTACGTCGTTTTTCACAAGGTAGAGATGAAGCGCTATTTAAGAAGCTTGTGGCGATGCGTATCGCATTGGCAGAGGCGGAAGATGTTGCCAATCATGTTATTTTAAGTGATGTGGCTCTAACTGAAATTAGTCAGTTTGTGGGCGAAATAAAAATTGATGATTTACGTAAAGTCAGTGGTATGGGGCAGCATAAGTTGGATGCTTATGGTGAAGCTGTTGTGGCTGTGTTGAAGGCTCATGCTTCTGCAAGGTCTAGTGGGAAGATGAGTGATACCAATGGTTTCCCTAAGCTTCTTGCCAAAGGTCCTGCGCCAACGGATGGGCAAAGCCACACTTGGAATTTGTACAAAAAAGGTGTGAGTATTGAAGATATTGCTGAACAACAGGGCATTTCTGAAAAAACGGTCATTAATCACTTTATTGCCTTGGTGCGCGCTGCGCAGCAGGTTGATGTGTCAAAAATTGTGCCTGATTTTGATCAAGTTATGAGCGAATTGGATGATGCCGATCCTTATGCATCGTTAACTGAAATTAAAAGTGAGTTAACGGTGGATTTAAGCAATGAAGAATTTCGTTTGGTGCTAGCATGGCGTGAGGGAATTGGCGTAAGCTAATTTCTGTAAAGCGTAACAGTAAAAGCCAAGGTTATCATTGATAACCTTGGCTTTTTTATGAGGGCTAAAACGCGCTGTAAAGTGTTAGGCCAATTGCCGCAAACATGCTTGCCAGGCTGCTGAATAATAATGTTTGAGCAGTTCTTAGGCGTGATGGGTTGCCATGTTGGATAACAGGCGGTGTTTGTTCGCTAAAAGAAATATTTTGAATGAGTTGGGAGAGTGTTTGAAGTTGCTTCCTTGTTTCTTGTGGTTTGTTGACAGGAAGGCGTTTATTCAGTTCTTTTAAGGTGATGATGTTTGTATGTTCAGCTGCATTCATGATGGCATGGGTGAATAATGTAACAGCCTGAGTCTTTACGCGTTTTCCGATAATGGCCTGGAGGGCATCACAAGTACGTGCATGTTGGCGTAAAGGGCTTTCAAAACGAAAGCTTTCTTGATTGCTTTGTTGAGACCACATGGCATCACGCAATGAGCCACAAATTATGCCTGAATATGCTGCGCTGTTAAGGCAGGTTATTTCAGTTCCCAAGATGATGTATTCGATGTAAATAGGATTGCCTTTTCTATCTTGAAAATGAATATTTTCCAATATATGAGCACCTTGTTTATGCAATAAATGCATGTGATGACGAATTCGCATGTGCCCCCATGCTGCGATAAGCCATGGTTTTGCGAGAAATAATGAGGCAAATAATAGAGATATGGAGATAAGGGCTAGGTTGGGGGATAAATTGTGTGTAAATAAATTTAGCATCATGGTTCTCCGAGAAAGCTAGCTTGCATTGAAAGAGCTAAGTTATCCGTGACGGGCATCACAGTATGCGCTTGGATATGCTGGGCACTTCGAAAAAACTCGAAACTTAGCCAAACTTGTGCTTTTCACTCTTGGCTGCGTTGAATAAAATGGGTAATAGCAATGCTATGACTCATTTCATTGCGCTCTGCTATGAGTGAAAATCAGCATCGTTTGACTCGTGCGAGGTTTTTCGAGGAGCCCTACTGATTGAAGGTTTGATGTTGTAGCCTCTCCCCATTTTCATGCAGGAGAGGCTATGGGGCACCTCGAAAAACCTCGGCACTTCGCCAAACTTGTGCTTTTCACTCATGGCTGCGTTGAATAAAATGGACAATAGCGATGCTATGACTCATTTCATTGCGCCTTGCTATGAGCGAAAATCAACGTCGTTTAACTCGTGCGAGTTTTTTCGAGGTGCCCTATGATTATTGACTTAGAAGCTAAGCTGTTTTAACCAGCGTTCCAAAAAGTGAATGTTAAAGTCGGCTTTTTGGAAGCCGGGGTTGGCTAACAAGCGGCGATGTAACTCGCAGTTGGTGGTAACGCCGATAATGGCAAGCTCATCAATGGCGCGTTGCATGCGGCGAATGCATTTGTTGCGATTACGCGCATGCGCAATGACTTTGGCAATCATGGAGTCGTAATGCGGTGGGATTTTATAACCTGTGTAAACAGCAGAATCCACGCGAACACTGCGCCCACCAGGTGCATGATATAATTCAATAGTACCAGGTGATGGCGTAAACTTAAAAGGGTGTTCAGCATTAATGCGGCATTCAATAGCATGCCCCTTCATCTTAATTTGCTCTTGGGTATAGGCAAGTTTTTCGCCTGCTGCAACACGAATTTGCCATTCGATTAAATCAACACCGGTAATGAATTCTGTTACAGGGTGCTCAACCTGAATGCGTGTATTCATTTCCATAAAATAGAAGGACTGGTCTGGGTTGAGTAGAAACTCAATCGTGCCAGCCCCTTCATAATTCACAGCCGATGCCGCCGCAACGCCTGCGGCACAAATCTTCTGACGGGTTTCTTCACTAATCGATGGGCTGGGAGCTTCTTCAAGCACTTTTTGATTGTTGCGTTGAATGGAGCACTCGCGCTCAAATAAGTGAACCAAGTTGCCATGTTTATCACCCATCACTTGAACTTCAATATGACGTGGCTCTTCAAGGAATTTTTCGATAAATACGGTATCATCACCAAACATGGTTCTGGCTTCTGTTTGGCAGACATTGAAGGCTGTGGCTAATGATGCTTCAGAGCGGACGATTTTCATGCCACGCCCACCACCACCTGAGGCAGCTTTAATGATTAATGGAAAACCTGTAGATTTGGCAACTTCCCTAGCTTCTTCAACACTGCGAACGGCACCTTCGGAGCCCGGAACCAATGGAACATTGGCTTTTTCCATGCGATGTTTGGCTTTCACTTTATCGCCCATAATTCGCATGGATTCAGGGGATGGACCAACCCAAGTTAACCCAGATGCGATAACAATTTCGGCGAACTCTGAGTTTTCAGCTAAGAATCCATAACCAGGGTGAATAGCTTGGGCATCGGTTACTTCTGCGGCTGCCATGATGGCGGGGATGCTTAAATAGGAGTGTGTGCTTACAGCAGGGCCAATGCAGATGGCTTCATCGGCAAGACGCGTATGCATGGCATCACGGTCTGCTTCGGAATAAACTGCGACAGTCGCAATGCCCAATTCTTTACAAGCGCGAATAACACGGACTGCAATTTCACCACGGTTGGCAATGAGAATTTTATGAAACATAATAATATTCCTTATGCTGGTGTGATAACAAAAATAGGTTGACCATATTCAAGTGGCGTAGCGTTATCGACCAAGATTTCTGTAACAACACCTGCGTATTCTGCTTCAATTTCATTCATTAATTTCATAGCTTCAATGATGCAAAGTGTTTGACCTTTCTTCACATGGTCTCCCTCACTAACGAATGCATCCGAGTCAGGGCCTGGTGAGCGGTAAAAGGTTCCGACCATTGGCGAATTAACAACATGCTCGCGAGCTGTGTTATTGTCGCCGCTTGCGCTTGTCGTGTCTGGAGCAGGCGCGGCTACTGGAGCGGCGGCTACTTGTGGCGCAGCAAAAGTGGATGCTGCTGCAACACTTCCTTGGCGGGAAATGCGGATGGATGACTCGCCTTCAGTGATTTCAATTTCTGTGACATCTGAGCTTTGTACAAGCTTTATTAATTTGCGAATTTCAGTAATGTTCAAGGTAAACTCCTTCTTCATGTTAGGGTTATTTATTTTGTAGTTGTGAGACCAACCCGCGTAGTGCGAGTGTGTAAGACGTGCTTCCGAAACCTGCAATAATACCGCTTGCGACATCCGACAAAAAAGATTGATGACGAAAGGCTTCGCGTTGATGGACATTGGACAGGTGAACTTCGATAAATGGCAGGTCGATAGCCAGCAAAGCATCCCGTAGTGCAACGCTGGTATGCGTATAAGCGGCGGGGTTGATAATGATACCGTCAAAAGCATTACTTCCAGCTAGATGCAGGCGATCAATTAGTTCACCCTCATGATTGCTTTGGTAAGTGGATAGCTCTGCTCCGAGAGATTCTCCTAAATCTATCAATTCGGCATTAATATCTGCCAGCGTTTGTGAGCCATAGGTTTCTGGCTCACGTGTACCCAAAAGATTTAGGTTTGGACCATGCAGTACGAGGATCTTTAGTTGCGCCATGTTTATTCCTCCCATGCTGCGGATAATTGTAGTAATACTTCATCTTCTGGTTTTGCGGATAACAACACTGCCAGCATAGAGCGAGCCGATTGATGTTCGCCCTGCTTCCATAATATGCGTGCTAAAGGTAATGAACTTGCTTCTTCAGGCTGTTGGTTATGTTTTTTTGCAATAAGAGACTTGGCTTTTTGGAAGTGTTGGTCTGCTTTTTTTTCTTGTCCCTGTGATTGCTGGATATGCCCAAGCCATGCCCAAGCCTTGGGTTCAGCGGGAGCAAACTCTAAAATTTCCAATAAAATATCTTCAGCTTCTTGTAAAGAACGTGTTTGAAAGGCTTCTTTCGCAGCGATAAAACCCTGAGCAACACCCGACCAATTTTCAGGTTTGGGAGTTATTTTTACGCTTGGGTTGGGTGAAGCTGTGCTTGCTGCTAGCATGCGTGACAATCTACGGGGTATCGATGGTTGGGTCAAATTGTAAGATGGCGGTTTTTGCTCATTTTCTGTCGAAATAACGTGTTATTATTAAAGAAAACATAAAAAAGGCATGGTTTTATGCAGATTCAGTTAAATGGCGAAAATACACAGGTGGTAGCAACAAACTTGACTGATCTAGTCGCGGAGTTGGGTTTGGAACAGCGTATGATTGCCATTGAGCGCAATATGGAAGTGGTGCCTAAAAGTGAATATACAGCAACACAGTTGGAAGAAAATGATCGCATTGAGTTGGTGCACATGATTGGTGGGGGATGAGCAGAGCATGAGTGACGTATTTAAAGTTGGAACACATGAGTTTACATCACGTTTGATTGTAGGCTCAGGAAAATATAAAGATTTTGAAACAACCAAGCTGGCAACCGAAGCCTCGGAAGCTGAGATGATTACGGTGGCTGTACGGCGTGTGAATATTACAGATATGGGCAAGGAAAACCTGCTCGATTATATTGATCCGAAAAAATATACTATTTTACCCAATACGGCAGGCTGCTTTAATGCTGAGGATGCTGTACGTACGCTGCGTTTGGCGCGGGAAGCTGGTGGTTGGAATTTGGTGAAGTTGGAAGTGCTTGGTGATACAGCAACTTTATATCCAAATGTTGTGGAAACTATTAAAGCGGCGGAAACACTGGTTGCAGAAGATTTTGAAGTGATGGTTTATACCAATGATGATCCGATTGTGGCGACGCGATTGGAAGAGGTGGGCTGTGTTGCTGTGATGCCTTTGGGTAATCCGATTGGTTCAGGTCGTGGTTTGGCGAATCCCTTTAATATTCGTGTGATTAAAGAACGTGCGAATGTGCCGATTGTGGTGGATGCGGGGATTGGTACAGCTTCGGATGCGGCGAAAGCCTTGGAATTGGGTGCGGATGCCGCATTGATTAACACTGCCATTGCAGAAGCAAAAGATGAGTGCATGATGGCGCGTGCTATGCGGGATGCCGTGCGGGCAGGAAGATTGGCTCACTTGGCAGGGCGTATGCCCAAAAGGGCATTTGCTTCGGCATCATCGCCAACGGAAGGTTATATCTGGGACTAAGGAAGCTCAGCTTGCTTCTGACTTCCCCTTCTAGCGTTTTGAATAGTTATATATTACAGCGGTACTGAATAACTACCGTGGTTAAAAGGAAAATAAAATGACTGAATTAAAGAATGATTTGTTTTTACGCGCATGTTTGCGCCAAGATGTAGAGCGCACGCCAGTTTGGATGATGCGTCAGGCAGGTCGTTATCTAGCGGAATACCGTGCTACACGTGCCAAAGCAGGTGGTTTTTTGAATTTATGCCGCTCTCCTGAACTGTGCAGTGAAGTGACATTGCAACCGATTGATATTCTTGATGCAGATGCTGCGATTTTGTTTTCTGATATTTTAGTTGTACCTGAAGCAATGGGTATGGAACTAACCTTTGGTACGGGGGAAGGGCCTAAATTTCCTGACCCAATTACTTGTAAAGCAGATGTAGAAAAACTACCAGTATTGGATGACCCAAACCGCGAGCTTGGTTATGTAATGGATGCTGTGAGCACCATTCGTAGAGATTTGAATGGACGTGTTCCGCTGATTGGTTTTGCTGGTAGTCCGTGGACATTGGCAACGTATATGGTTGAGGGTGGTGGCTCTAAAAACTTCTCGAAAGTAAAAGCCATGATGTTTAATGAGCCTGAAACGATGCATTTGTTGCTTGAAAAGTTGGCGGATTCAGTGGCTGCATATTTGAATGGTCAAATTGCCAGTGGTGCGCAAGCAGTGCAAATCTTTGATACATGGGGCGGCATTCTTAATACAAGCTGTTACAATGATTTTTCATTGCAATATATGCAACGTATTGTGCAGCAATTAACCCGTAAAAATGATGGGCGAAAAGTGCCTGTTATTTTATACTCCAAGGGTGGCATGGGCTGGTTGGAAGCGATGGCAGATACAGGCTGTGATGTATTGGGCTTGGATTGGTCAATTGATATTGATGAAGCTAAACGCCGTGTGGGTGATCGTGTTGCTTTGCAAGGGAATATGGATCCCACGATGTTGTATGCCAAACCAGAGCGTATTCGCGCAGAGGTGAAAGATATTCTTGCCAAGTTTGGCACAGGTAATGGTCATGTGTTTAATCTTGGGCATGGCATCACGCCAGATGTTCCACCAGAGCATGCCATTGAGTTCTTTAAAGCTGTGCGCGAGGAGTCTGTGAAATATCACCGATAATTTGTATCTTTGATGACATTAAAAAGCTGCTCGTTGAGCGGCTTTTTTTTAATGAAAAAAGTCACTGGTATAGTTGGATATTTACCATTATGGTTTTGTGGTTATATGCCTTTGCAAATTCAATGTTAGCTAGGGAGGTGCTGATTAACTCAATGAATGATGCCTATGCGCCCAAAATCACCAACAGCTGCGTTAGCAAACTTAGCAATAGCGATGCTATTACTTGCGCCTGCTGCCTTGATGTTGGTGCTTTTGAATCGCATATCCACTTATTCAGAGTTAATCAGCAGCTCCCAGGGAGAAGCTGATCAACTCAATGAATGATGTCTATACGCCCAAAATCACCAACAGCTGCGTTAGCAAACTTAGCAATAGCGATGCTATTACTTGCGCTTGCTGCCTTGATGTTGGTGATTTTGAATCGCATATCCACTTATTCAGAGTTAATCAGCAGCTCCTAGGTTGATTTGTTTGAAGGCGCAACTGTTGTAACTTCCAAGTATTGGAGCGCAAATGACCAAGGATTTCGTAAACAAAGTCGTTATGATTGTGGTATTGATTAGTGCTATAGTACTGATTGGTTGGCTGACTGACCATGCTGCATTAGCGGTCTTACTTCCAAGTATTGCCAATATAACATTCAACACAGCGTTGTGTTTTATCTTGTTGGCAGTCGTTATTTTTCGATTGAACCGCAACGAAGCAACGGCTTTTTCACTCTGTAGATTTTTATCAGCGTTTGTTGCTTTGGTTGCAATGCTGCCGTTATTGCAGGATGTTTTTTCTGTTCGATGGGGTATTGATAACCTGCTGCTTGATTCGCATGCTTATGATGTATCTAACCCATACTCAGGACGTATGTCACCAGCGACGACGGCAGGTTTTTTACTTAGTAGTAGTATTCTTTTTTTATTGCTCTCTCGTAAAAAGATAAGACACTTCGGATTTGTTACTCATACATTGATTCTTCTTTTGGGTTTGCTCGCTTTGCTGGGAATAAGCATGAATATATTGGTGCCTGAAGCACCGGAAGGTTATGAATATTTAACGTCTATTTCTATGCTTACGGCGATTTCTTTTTTATTATTGGTTATTGCAATGCTGGGCATATGCGAACAGAAAGTTCAAGGTGGAAATCTCGTTTTGTATTCTGGGATACACTTGATGTATAGACTCAAATACCCGCAAAAATTTACTCTTATTAGTATGCTTTTTGTCATACCTCTGAGTGTTTTGATGTGGAGCGAAATTCGTGAGGCAGAGCAGGATGTTGCCGCAGCTCAGTTAAAAATGCTTGGCATTGAGCATATTGATCTGACTGAAGCCATGGTTAAAAGCTTTGCGGAACACCGTGGTATGACAAATGCTAGTTTTTCCAATTCAGGGATGTTTAGGCAAGCATTGCAGCAAAAGACAGCGCAAATTGACAAGATTTTACTAGAGCGGCACCGTATGATTCAGCGCCATAGTCAGCAACAAAGGCATATTTCTAGGCATTGGACAACACAGGTAGATTCTCGTTGGGCGATGATAAAGAAGCAGGGTATGAGTCAATTGCAGCAATGGCAGGCTCACACGGAAATTATAGACTTCCTGATCCATCATATGCGTGATGTGGGGGAAGAAAGTGGACTCGCTTTTGAAGAAGAGCCTAGGCTACATAACCTATTGACCATGCAGTTGGAGGTGATGCCCAAATTGCTTGAAAATATTGCTCAGTTGCGAGGTCAGGGGGCGGGTTTTTTAACTGCTAAAAGGATGTCGAGAGATGGTCTTCTGATGCTTGCTACAATGGTTGGGCAGATTCAGACGCAACTGGAAACACTGGAGCGAGTGGCCAGGCTGCCTATGGCATCGCAAAACCTTGAAGCATGTAAAATTTTATTTGTTACATTTAGAGCCCAAGTGGAGGATTTTCTTGCTGCAACGGAGCGGATGTTTCACTCTGAACAGGCTCTATCGATAACATCGGTTAAATATTTTCAGATGGCTACTGAGACCATTGAAAGAGGCTATGCATTCAATAATACCTCGATGGTATATGTTACAGATCAGTTGCAGAAACAAATCGCTGATAACAAGGTTTTTCAATATAATATCAAACTCGCGGCTGTTTTATTGGCATTGATTTTATTGTTTTTGTTCGCTTCTTTTTATAAGTCGGTTATTAATACAATTCGTGCGCTGGATGAAACTGCTGAGCGCATGCGTAGAGGGGATATTGGTAAACCTGTTGAGTTGTTGGCGAAAGATGAGTTAGGAAACGTTGCTAACTCATTCAATGGTATCGTTGAAGAGTTGATGCGCGTGAGTGCGCATATGAGTGCGGTGGTCAATCATGTGTTAGAGGGCATTATTACCATTGATAAAAAAGGCGCGATAAAGTCATTTAATCCAGCCGCTGAACATATCTTTGGCTATAGCAAAGATGAAGTCCTTGAGCAGAATATTACGATATTAATGCCTGAGAAATATCGAGAAAGGCATCAAATAGGTTTACAGCATTATTGTCAGACAGAGCAGGGGAACCTTGCAGGCACCGGAGGCTCTATTGAGGTTCGGGGTCTTAAGAAAGATGGTTCGGAATTTCCTATGGCGTTATCTATAAATGTTATGGAGATTGATAAACAACAAGTTTTTATTGGTATGGTGAGCGATCTTTCTGAGCATCGTTCATTGGAGAAACAATTTCGGCAGGCTCAGAAAATGCAGGCTTTGGGGGTGCTGGTCGGCGGTGTGGCACATAACTTCAACAACCTTTTGGGAGCCATCGTTGGTAAGGCATACTTGGGAAAAAAGAAGCTGCAACATGATGTTCAAGCCATTCCTTACCTTGATGCAATCACTGATATATCTCAACAGGCTGGAGAAATGGTTAAGCAGTTATTGGCATTTTCCCATAAAGACTTTTCGCAGGATAAACAGGCTGCGCAGATAGGAGCGATTGTTGAAGAAGGCTTCGCGACTGCAAAGTTTGGCGTGGAAGAGAGTATTAATCTATCGCTTCATATTCATGATGCAGACATGATGGTGCATTGTGATGCAGGTCAAATCCAGCAAGTTGTGATGAATATGCTGAATAATGCTCGCGATGCGGTTGCTGAAAGCTCCGAAAGATGTATTACTCTAAGCTTAGAGCGATGTAGTCCTAAGGCTTCTTTTTTCTACAAACATCCAGAACTTACGCCTGGTGAATATGCATTATTAAGCATATCCGATAGTGGGCATGGCATGAGCCCTGAAATAATGGAAAATATTTTCGACCCTTTCTTTACCTCCAAAGCCGTGGGGCAAGGGACAGGGCTTGGTTTGTCTTCGGCTTTCGGAAGTGTCACCTCACACGGTGGTGTGATTGAAGTGGATAGCAAGGTTTCTTCTGGAAGTATGTTTCGAGTTTACTTGCCGCTTATTGATGTAGATGAAGTGAGCAGCGATAGTGTTATTTCACAAGTTGTGAAAAGTTCAGCGTGTGAAATGCTTTTGTTGGTTGATGATGAACAGATGCTTCTTCAATCTATGAAGGAAGTTCTTGAAGATTTGGGTTATAAGGTTATTACAGCATGTAATGGTATTGAGGGGCTTGAATGCTTTAAGCAATATGGGGATAAGATTTCTGTTGTTATCACTGATGTGGTTATGCCAAGAATGGGAGGGGTGGATATGTCTAGGGAAATTCGCCAAACCAATGCGTTAGTGCCTATTATACTTGTCACGGGTTATGACCATGGTGATGTAAAACTGGAAGGCGATGAAAAGAAAAACACGATGGTTATCACAAAGCCTGTTCAAATTCCCGAATTATCGCAGGCAATTTGTAAGGTGTTGGCAATGTCGTAAGAGGCACATAAACGCAGCACAGTGCGTTTATGTGCTCAGAGATTTATTTATATGCTTTCAAGTACGTTCTTATGAATAACAATTTCATGGCGATCACGAACTGTTGAAATCCAACGAGCAAAACGTACAGCACCTTTGGCTTTGGCTGCTTCAAGTGCGATAGCATCTTTTTGTTTGGCAAAGACAGCATCATCACCTGCGATTGCTTCTGTAACATAAACCAATGCTAGGCCGCGTGATGTGGCAACGGCTTTAGCAGCCCATTGTTTTACGCCTGTTTTGAATGCTGCATCAATAATGCTTGGGGTCAGCCAACTTGCATCATCACCGATGCCGCTATGGCGCACAGGCTTGGAAAGGAATTTTGCATAACCGCCTTTTTGTGCCATCGCATCAGGTGTTAACGTGCCAGTATTTGCAAGCAGTGTTTCGGCAACTTCGCGGGCTTTGTCTGCAGCCGCAGATTTGCGGGCATCGGCATATACTTCAGTCGCCACATCCTTAAATGCTAGTGGTGCTGGTTCAATGCGTTGCAAGGTTTCAATAGCTACAAAACGCCCATCATCAAGCTCAATAATATCAACGCTATCACCTGGGGTCATGGTGAAAGCTTGTTGAATCAAAGCAGGGTCACTGCCAAGAAGCTTGTCTGTACGTGCTTTCGTGGCATCAATCGCATCAACATTATAAACAGGAAGGTTTAGGCTGCTGGCAGCGGCTTGAAGTGAATCTTCCATGCCCAAGGCATTATCCAAATCTTGTGATAATTCATACGCCTCATCGCGGGCTTTCTCAGTCGTTAATGATTTGAGCAGTTCATCATGAACTTCGCTAAGTGGTTTACTGACACCATCTTTAGTCCAGTTGGCTTTACGAGCTTTATAAGCAGCGGCTATATCAGCTTCATCAATGCGAATATCTTTGGCAAGCTCGACAGGGTTGATTTCAACAGCGTTGATTTTTACTTGTAGTTTGGAGTGATAATCTTGTTTATGGCTATCATACCAAGCGCGTGCTGTGGCATCATCGATTTTAATATCTTTGAGAAGGTTTGTTGGTTCAATCATCACTGCGGCAATGGTGCGCTGTGCAAATTCACGTTCAAATTGAGCGCGAATTTCTGCATCGTTGACTTGAGCTGAATCAACAATGGCTTTTTGCAGGGCATCAATCATTAGATTGACACGGGTATCATCTTCATAATCACGGGTGGTTGCAAAACCCATGTTGCGTGTGAATGTGTGGTAACGTTGCGGGTCAAAAGTGCCAGCCTGTTGAAAGGTTGGATTGTTTTGTACATAAGCCAATAGTGCTGCATCAGAGGCAACGAGCCCCATGCGAGATGCTTCATCAAGCATCAATTGACGATTAATCATGGTTTGTAAGGTGTTGTCTTTCACCCCCAGTTGAGCAACCAGGGCTTTTGAAAACTGCTGTCCCAGCATGGAGCGGTAACTATTAAGTTGGCGCTCATAGGTTTGTGTGAAACTTAAGTCGCTAATTGGTTTGCCATCGACTTCAGCAACATAAGCAACACGGCTGCCTGTAAAGTAATCGCCGATGCCCCACAATCCAAATGAAAGAGCGATACCGCCAAGAATAAGCTTGGCTAGCCATGATTGTGCTTGATTGCGCATAATTTCGAGCATTGTAGTCCCCAATATAACAAGTAAATAAACAGATTTTCTAAAAGAAGCGGGACGCTACTCAAGGTGTATTTATCAGGCAAGGTGAAGTTTCTTGATTTGGCACTAAATATAGGGCACCTCGAAAAACCTCGGTACTTCGCCAAACTTGTGCTTTTCACCCCTAGGGAGGCGCTGATCAACTCAATGAATGGTGCCTATGCGTCCAAAATCACCAACACCTGCGTTGGCAAACTTAGCAATAGCGTTGCTATTACTTGCGCTTGCCGTCTTGGTGTTGGCAATTTTGAATCGCATATCCACGCAT
>JALUXZ010000221.1 GCA_027018935.1 Mariprofundaceae bacterium | reverse complement strand
AACTCAATGAATGGTGCCTATGCGTCCAAAATCACCAACACCTGCGTTGGCAAACTTAGCAATAGCGTTGCTATTACTTGCGCTTGCCGTCTTGGTGTTGGCAATTTTGAATCGCATATCCACGCATCCAGAGTTAATCAGCACCTCCCTAGGGCACTCTCTCTGCCTGCGGCATTCACCTTGTCCCCTGAATGGGAGAAGGGGCTTGGAAGCATGCTGAATAGTTACCAAGAATGAAACTATTGGCTGAGTTGCTGTATTTCTTCCTTGCTTAATGGCTTTGGTAGTCTTGCGCCCAATTGTGAAACGACCCTTGCAGCAGCATGGGAGCCTAAGTGTCCTGCCTGTTGCCACGTTAAGCCATTGGTAATGCCATAAAGCACACCTGCGGCGTACATATCCCCTGCACCAGTGGTATCAATGGCATCGACTTCAACACCTTCAATCGGCAAAGCTTCGCCAGCATGCATCATGATGGAACCTTTTTTACCCAATGTTAGCGCAACATTTTCACAGTGTTTATGAATCGCATGCGCAGCATCAATGGGGTCATCTTCACCTGTCAGTGCAGTTGCTTCAACTTCGTTGCAGAACAATAAATCAACAGGTCCTTCAATCAAGGCTTGGAAATCATCACGGCAAATATCAATCAGGAATGGGTCAGAGATAGTCAGCGCAACTTTTACGCCCGCAGCTTTGGCAAGCTCAATCGCCTTGAGCGCGGCAGCTTTGGTAGATTCACCTGCGAATAAATAACCTTCGATATACACATATTTGGCTTTGGCAATGGCAGCAGCATCAATATCTGATTCAGATAATGTTACAGATACCCCCAAGTGGGTAAGCATGGTGCGTTGGGCATCAGGGGTAATCAATACCACGCATGTGCCTGTATCACCATCAGCTGCATTCACATGGCTATCAATGCCAAGCTCTTTTAATTCATTGAGGTATTGATGACCAAAATCATCATCGCCTGTTTTACTGGCATAAGCGGCAGTGCCACCCATATCGGCAATCCCCACAATGGTATTGGCAGCCGAGCCACCTGAGCAATAGTTGATTTGATGCTTGGATAATGCATTCAAAACTGCCGTTTGACGCTCAGGTTCTGTGAGTGTCATAATACCTTTTTCAATATCATTGCTCTTTAGAAAAGCATCATCGCATTGTACTTGTAAATCCATAATGGCGTTGCCCACGCCGTAAACATCATAACTCATTGTATTCTCCATACCTTCTTGGTTTTTTGTAGTTAAAAAATCGCAACTATTCAGGATACTTTCGCCCCTCCCCTTCTCCCTTTGAGGGGAGAAGGTTGGGATGAGGGGTGATTTTATCAAACATCAACAAAAGTCATTTGATGATGAAACCCTCACCCCAGCCCTCTGTCTTAAAAGGGCGAGGGAGTCTATACTGAACGGTTATCACCATTTTATGATTGACCTGCAATGGTCATATTTGCAATTGCAATACTGGGTACAGCCATTGATCCGAACCATGTCAAATCATTGCCTATGTGGGAAATATTGGCAAACATATCTTTTAAATTACTGGCAATGGTAAATTCTTGTACAGGGCGTGATATTTTACCATTTTCGATTAAAAAACCTGCTGCACCACGTGAATAATCACCTGTGACACCGTTAATGCCAAAGCCCATCAATTCTGTAATTAACACACCATCATGTATATCGTGCAAAATAGCATGCAAGTCTTCTGAGCCTGGTTGCAATATAAGGTTGGATGTACCGATACCCGTATCACCAGTTAATCCGCGTCTTGCATGACCTGTTGGTTTTGTGCCCAAACGCTTGGCGGCATAACGATCGGTTAAAAAGCCTGTAAGTTTACCACTTTCAATAATATTACGAGCTGAACAATGTGTACCCTCACCATCAAATAAACGGTTACCCATACCTTCTGGATGATCAGGATTATCACTGATATGGATAAAGTGTGGGAATATTTCTTCATTCACAGCATCATTTAAAAATGAGCGTTTTTGCAAGATTGCACGACCATTGATAGCGGATACCAAATGACTCAAGATAGAAGTCGCAATACGGGGTTCAAAAACCACCGTTGTTGTACGACTACTTAGCCCTGATGCCCCCAAAAGTCTTAATGTACGCTCGGATGCTTCTTGTCCAACTTCGGCGGGGTTGCGTAATTCCGCTGCAATTCTGGCGCGTGTATAAGCATAATCGCGTTGCATAGATTCGCCTTCACCAGCAATCACTGAAATGGATAAAGAACTGGATGCACGCTCATAACCTGCAACAAAACCATCCGATGCAGCATAAGCAATGCTTGTCTCACCAAAGCTGGCACTGGCACCCTCGGAATTGGAAATTTTATCGGAATAAGCAAGTGCAGCTGCCTCGCATGATAAAGCCGCTTCTTTGGCTTGCTCTGTACTCCAACCATGTGCTTGATGCGGATGTTTGACTTGCCATGCGATAAGTTCATCGGCACTGGGATGTTCTGCGCCGATAGGTGGCATAGCATCGGGATCTGGCTCGGAAATATTTGCCATATTCACAACTTGCTCGGCAAGCTGTTTGAGGCCTTTTTCAGAGACATCGGAGGTGCTGGCAGATGCAAATGCCAAACCTTTGCCTGTATCGATAAAAGCACGCAAACCAATACCGCGCGAATCCTCGCGCTCAATGGATTCGAGTTTGCCATGGCGAACATCCATGGATTCGCCTGTATCAATAATGGAGAGTGCATCGGCATGGGCTGCGCCCGATTGCTTGGCAATATCTACCAGTTGACTGGCGATTTCTTGCATAGATTTATCGAGGTATGTGTTTATGGAATCGCTCATGCTTCTGTACCTCCGACGGTTAATTCATCGACACGGATGGTTGGCAAGCCCACACCAACAGGCACGGACTGACCGCCTTTGCCACATGTTCCAACACCAGGGTCAAGCGCCAAATCATCACCAATCATGGAGACTTTTTGCAATACTTCATGTCCCATACCAATCAAGGTTGCGCCTTTAACAGGGTATTGAATTTCACCATTTTTTACGTAATAAGCTTCCGAGGTGGTGAATACGAATTTGCCAGAAGTGATGTCCACCTGACCGCCACCAAAATTGACGGCATAAATACCTTCATCCAAGGATGCTAAAATATTATCGGGTTTATCTTTGCCTGCCAGCATAAACGTATTGGTCATACGCGGCTGAATGGGATCGGCATAGGATTCACGGCGACCATTGCCTGTGGGTGCAGCACCCATCAAGCGGGCGTTTTGTTTATCCTGCATATAGCCTGTCAATATACCATCTTCGATGAGTATATTACGCTGTGTGGCAGTGCCTTCATCATCAAAATTTAACGAGCCACGGCGATCTAGAATGGTGCCATCATCAATCACAGTCACACCTTTGGCAGCAACACGTTGCCCCAATTTACCTGCGAATACCGATGAGCCTTTGCGGTTAAAATCACCCTCTAAACCATGACCAATCGCTTCATGCAATAAAATACCTGGCCAACCAGAGCCGAGCACCACAGGCATGCTTCCAGCAGGTGCCGCTTTGGCATCCAGATTTAAAATTGCAATACGTACAGCCTCGCGTGTTAGGCGTTCTGCTTCATTGGTATCAATCAAACGTGTTAAATCAAAGCGACCACCGCCACCTGCACCGCCCGTTTCACGTTTGCCATTTTCTTCGACAACCACCGATACATTGAGGCGAATCAATGGACGCTCATCGGATAAATGCGCGCCATCCATACGAATAATATGAATGTGTGAAAAAGATGCCGATACATTGGCAAAGACTTGCTGAACGCGTGGGTCAATGGAGCGGGCAAGTTGGTCAATATGTTCCAATAATGCTTTGCGCTGCGCCAAATCCACCTGTTGCATGGGGTTTTCATTGAGATAAAGGCTATGGGGTGAAGCCAGAGGGCGCACCGCCAGTGGCTTTTTGATATGACCGTTGGCAGCAATAGCACGGGCAGCTTTGGCAGCATCCATCAATGCGGCTGTTTCAAAGCGATCGGTATAAGCATGTCCAGAGACTTCGCCTTTAATAACGCGCGCACCAATGCCTTGCGCGGTGCTGGCAGATACATGTTTTACACGTCCTTCTTCAAGTGATAACGATTCAGAAATGCTATGTTGCAGATATAAATCGGCATCATCGGCATCTGCGGGAATCATGGCATTGAGCATTTTTTGTAATATTTCAGGAGCAATGGGTAATGCTGAAGGTAATGTGGATAAATTCATGGCTGCATCTTGATAGGGATGTTGTGAGCGTCAAGTTTGCTCTTATGCCAATATCGCTTCTTGGTTTATATTTTGCATCTATGGTGTTGTTGGGTACGCTGCGCTGAGATTATTATTTGAGGTGAAGAATCATGTTGCAAGGTGCATTGAAGTTATTGGCTGGGCTGCGTTTGATGTTGGCAACAAAGTCGTTGAGGGCAGTGCTCTGGCGAATGCTGGGACTACTAGCTGTATTAATGATTGCCTTGATGGTTGGGGTGTTCTCATTGGCAGATTATGTTGCGTCTGTATGGCTGCCTGATGGCGATGCATGGTATTGGGTATTGTTGTCTTGGCTGGTATGGGGAATGGCAATATTGCTGGCTGCATTGAGTGGTATATTGAGCTTTACAATTTTGGGTTCTGCGGCAATTGCGCCTTGGTTGGATGTGTTGGCTGTGCGTACAGAAAGTTTGCAGGGGCATGTTATCAAAGAAAATGCATCCGCTTGGTGGCAGCAGAGTTTGGCAAGTTTGGCAAATTCATTGCGACCTTTATTAGGGCTGTTGGCATGGGGCTGCGCGGCACTGGCTGTCTTTTGGATTCCTGTGGTTGGGCAAATATTGGCTACGGTGATTTGGACATATGCGGGTATTCGGTTTTTATGCTTTGAATTGATGGATACCACGGCATCACGCAATGAGATGACTTTTTCACAGCGTAAAACATTGATTAATGAGCGTAAGTTCTTTTGGCTAGGCTTTGGCGGGTTAGCAATGCTGATATTGCTGATTCCACTGTTGAATTTATTGGTCATTCCTGCGGCAGTGGTAGCCCTTAGTATGGATAAATCCCTTGCGATGCAATAGCACATCGTGAGGGTTTAAGCTTTATAGTTTGGTAGTGAGAGTAGTGATTCAGCATGAGCTATAGCGAAATCTTTGAATGCTTCTGGAATAGCTGCAAAGCGTTTGCCTGTACGGTGTACAATATACCACTGGCGCATAATCGGAAAATCCTCCACATCTAATACAACGAGGCACTTGAGTGCTAATTCCATTTCAATGGTGTGCAAGGATACAATACCAAGACCTAATTCTGCCATCACAGCCTGTTTGATGGCTTCAGATCGATTCATTTCCATGCCTGGAATAAGCTCTAATTGATGTTCAGCAAAAAAACGTTCGGCTGCCATACGTGTGCCAGAATCAGGTTCGCGGACAATAAAATGTGCATCTGCTAATTTGGATAATGATATATGCTTACCATGTGCCAAAGGGTGATTGGGTGCGGCTATGACAACCAAGGGGTTATCCATAAATGGGATGCCTGTGAGATGGTGACCTTTGGGTGGTAAGCCCATAATTGCCATATCTGTAAGGTTGTGTTCGACCGCGTGCACCAAGCCAGAGCGATTGGTTACATCTAAATTGATTTCGATAGCAGGGTACTCATGCCTAAATGTTGCAATCAATTGTGGGGCAAAATAGTTGGCAGTAGATGCCATGGTTAAATGTACTTTGCCGCGCTTTAGCCCTTTCAACTCTTGTAACATATCATGGGCTTCGGTCATTTGTTGATGAATGGATTCGGCATAGTTTAATAATTCACTGCCAGCTTGGGTGAGTTGAATAGACTTACCCATGCGTTCAAATAATTCCATGCCAACGTATGCTTCAAGCTGCTTGATTTGCATGGAAACTGCGGGCTGGGTAAGAAATAATGCTTTGGCAGCAAGTGTGTAACTTTGCTGTTTGGCAACTGATTCAAAAATGCGAAGTTGTTTAAAAGTGAATAGCATAAGTGAAGAGTATAAGAAAAACTTATCCAAGTCATCATAAGCTTTGATTCGACATGATTTACTCTGGGTGTACACTTCGTTTGTCGGGGAGAGAGATTTCACCGAAATATTTTTTTGGAGGATAACTATAATGGACCAATCGAATCGTTATGCTGATTTAAGCCTTAATGAAGCAGACCTAATTGCAGGCGGTAAGCATTTTCTAGTTGCTTATAAACTTATTCCAGCTGAAGGCTATGGCTTCTTGGAAGTGGCTGCGCATATTGCAGCTGAATCTTCAACAGGTACCAATGTTGAAGTATCGACTACTGATGATTTCACACGTGGTGTGGATGCCATGGTGTATGAAATTGATGAAACAGCTTTTGCTGATGGCAACAATGTCACTGGTGGCGGCTTGTTCAAGGTTGCATTCCCTGTTGAGTTGTTTGATCCGAATCTTACGGATGGTGTATATAATATTTCACATCTATGGTCTTTGATTCTAGGTAACAACCAAGGCATGGGTGATCATGAAGGGCTACGCATGTTGGATTTCCAAGTGCCTGAATGCATGATGAAGAAATTTGATGGTCCAAATGTCAATATTACTGACTTCTGGAAAGTATTGGGTCGTCCTGAAGTGGATGGTGGTTATATCGCGGGTACGATTATTAAGCCTAAGTTGGGATTACGTCCTGAACCATTTGCCAAAGCTTGTTATGATTTCTGGTTGGGTGGCGATTTCATTAAGAATGATGAACCGCAAGCAAATCAACCGTTTTGCCCAATGAAAACCGTGATGCCTAAAATCGCTGAATCAATGGATCGTGCGCAGCAAGAAACAGGTGAAGCAAAATTATTCTCTGCCAATGCAACTGCCGATTATCATGGTGAAATGAAAGCGCGTGGTGATTTCATTTTGGAATGCTTTGAAAAATATGACAGTGCTAGCCATGTTGCCTTCTTGATTGATGGTTTTGTATCAGGTCCTTCTGGTATCACCACTGCGCGTCGTGATTTCCCAGATACATTCTTGCATTTCCATCGTGCAGGCCATGGTGCGATGACTTCTTATAAATCCCCAATGGGCATGGATCCACTATGCTACATGAAACTGGTTCGTATGATGGGTGCTTCTGGTATGCATACAGGAACTATGGGTTATGGTAAGATGGAAGGTCATGGTAAAGAAACCGTGCTTGCATATATGATTGAACGCGATGAGTGCATGGGTCATTACTACAACCAAAAATGGTATGGCATGAAAGCAACTACGCCAATCATCTCTGGTGGCATGAATGCATTGCGTCTTCCTGGTTTCTTTGAAAACTTGGGTCATGGCAATGTCATCAATACTTGTGGTGGTGGTGCATTCGGTCATATCGACAGCCCTGCTTCGGGCGGACGTTCTTTGCGTCAATCCTATGATTGCTGGAAAGAAGGTACTGATCCAGTTGAATTTGCGAAAACGCATCCTGAGTTTGCACGTGCATTTGAATCATTCCCTGGTGATGCTGATAAGATTTTTGGTGCTGACTGGCGCGAAAAAGTTACTGCACATAAATAAGCCGACTTTTAACAAAGTCTTTGAGAAGCCTCCTGCGAAAGTAGGGGGCTTTTTTATTTAGCCAAGCATTATAAGCTTCGCAGAATTGTAGAGAGGAATATCGAATGAATGCTATGCTGAATGCC
>JALUXZ010000220.1 GCA_027018935.1 Mariprofundaceae bacterium | reverse complement strand
CTAAGGCATGCCTTTGCAACACATTTATTGAATCACGGTGCTGATTTGCGTAGCGTGCAAATGATGTTGGGACATGCAAATATCACGACGACAGAAATTTACACACATGTGAGTCGTGTGCGTTTACATCAATGGGTTGATGCAGTGCATCCATTGGGAGGTGGGGCTTGAACGTACATGTATTGATGCGGCAAGCTCGCAAAGCTGCCAGTAAAGAGGAATATGAAGAAGCCCGTGGCTTGTATCAACAGCTGCTTGATAGCGATGCCATGCAGGGTAATTTGGATGTTCAATTACGTTTGGCTTGGTGTTATGAGCATTTGGGACAAATAGATGAAGCGAGTAATTTATACCAAGGTGTGATTAAGCAATATAAAGATGATGGGGAGCTAGGAGCTGCAGAAGCTTTGCAGAAATCTATGGATGCACTTTTTAATCCTGCGGAGGCTGAAGAAGAGGTCACAGAGGTTCAAGAAGTTGTAGCTTTGGATAAGTTGGAACTGATGCAAGCATTGCAGGCAATGGGTCAAGAAATTGAGCTGCAGCCAGGCGATATGTTGTGTAAAGCCGGTGATATGCCTGACACTTTATGGTTATTGCTTCTAGGCACATTAACGGTACATATGCCAGACTATACGGAAGATAAACCTGATAAGTTATGCGCTCAAGTGGGCGAATTTGTATTGGTTGGTGAGTTGGGTGTATTTACTGAGCAGCGACGTTGTGCCTCCGTGTATGCCGAAGGCTTGTGTCGGTTGTGCGCGATTCCAGCTAAGAGCATTAGAGCTTGTAAAGATTTGTCTTTTCAAGCTGGAATGGAGTGGCTTTTGCGTAAATACTGGGTGGATCCTGTGCTTGCTCAACATGCAATTTTTGAGCGTGTGAACGATGTGGATAGACTGCGTTTGAGCCAGTCTTTGGATGTTGTGGAACTAGAGCCAGGTCAGTGTTTAATTGAAGCCAAAGAAGAGCATGATGGGGCTTATTTATTGCAAATGGGTTGTTTGTTCTTTTTGCATGATACTGATAGCCCGATTGATGATGAGCTTGATGATGAAGATGGGAATTTACTGAGCAGTGTTGTGCCAGGGGATATGATTCATATGGGTGGCTTGTTGCATAGTTATCAAAGCCCATATCGTGTTGTTGCGGCGACCCCTGTACGTTTGTTACATTTATCCCGTGAGGCTTTTGAGTTTTTTTCATTGCGCCGGCCATGGATTGTCCAAGCTGTGTTGCGTTATTGTCGCCGCCCCGTGCATTTGCAAGTGATGCGCCCGAAAGATGATTATTTATGGAAGAGTGATAGGCATATCGAATTGCGTAGAATCGTCTAGACTAAGAGTAACGACTTTTTGGGGGTAGTCATGCAGGACTTTCAAAAAACATTTCAACGAGCGCGTGATGCCGCAGCCAAGGGTGATTTTCAGACAGCACGCAGATTATATGCAGAATTATGGCAATCTCCGACATGGCACCATGATACTGATGTGCAGTTGAGTTATGCTTATTCTTGCGAGCGTACGGGTGATTATACTGAGGCTTTAGAGGCTTATAAGGCATTAATAGGTAGCAGTGTTAACCGCCCGAACTTAGCTGGCGAACAAGACTTGGCGGAAGAGAGTATGACACGCCTACGTGAGTTGATGGCTGATGTAGGGGAATCAGAGGATAACTCTGTGATTGATCCGAACCGTGATGCTGCGGAAGCCAAATTTATAACACGGTTGTTTGAACATGGTTACAAACGTGCACTGTTGCCTGGGGATGTATTGTGCCATCAAGATGAGCTTGCTGGGCATATGTGGCTATTGCAAAAAGGCACAGTCGATGCAGTTTTACCTCATCAAATTACATCCAAGTTAGAAGGTACAGAAAGTCGCCCATGTTTGATGGGTGAGTTGGCATATTTTACAGGTATGCGAAGAGCTGCAACGTTATGTTGTGCAACACATGTCGAAGTTATTGAATTATCGTATGAAAGTATTCGAGCTTTGTTAGAGGAAGATGAGTCGCTGTATGAAATGATGGAATATTTATTCCGTCATCGGCTGGTAGCGCATGTGCTATCACGGCATCAAGTATTTAAATTATTCAATGAGCCTGACCGCAAACGTTTAACGACGGTTTTTGAAAATACGGTGACAAGAGCGGGTCAAACATTGATGGAGCAAGGCGAAGATCATCCGCATGCCTATATGGTACAGAGTGGGGTTTTGCTTTTACTGGATTGCCGTCAAGAAGAAGAGCGTTTGCTTGGTAGTGTTCAGCCAGGGGATTTTTTTCACCTTGGCGGTTTGTTGCGTGGGCACCATGCTGCTTATAAGGTGTTATCGGGCACATCTTGTCATTTGCTGCGTTTGCCGCGCCATGGTTTTGAACCCTTTATGCTTCAACGGCCATGGTTGATTGGAGCAATCTTGAAACATGTTCGATTATCTTCAGGAGAGCAGGTTATGCGCCCAGAGGCTGGTAATGTATGGGGTGCGGACAATTATATTAATATGAAATGAATAGTGCTGAATTTACGACTGTTTGCATGTATGATTCATAAAAATAGCGCGCGCAACATAGCTTTATGTTAAAATGCGCATGCCTTTATCGTATTAGGTATCTATGTAGGAGATTGGGAATTATGGCGAAGAATAAGGAAATTGCGTGTTATTCACCCGGTTTGGCAGGTATTCCTGTAACGGAATCGGCGATTTCATCGGTGGATGGAAGTATTGGACACTTGGAATATCGAGGTATTGATATTGAGCAGTTGGCTGAGCAATCTTCTTTTGAAGAAACATCATTTTTGTTGATTTATGGGCACCTCCCAAGTGAAGATGAGCTTGCTGAATTTACCAATGAATTACATCACCATCGCCGTATTAAGTTCCGCATACGAGACATTATGAAATGTTTTCCAGAATCTGCGCACCCTATGGATTCTTTACAGACCACGGTTGCAGTGATGGGTATGTTTTATCCTTTGCCGCATAGTTTGGATGGAAATTTGAGTAATGAACATGTGCGCACGGTATGTTTAAATTTAGTTGCAAAGCTGCCAACTTTGGTGGCTGCTCATGCACGTATGCGTAGGGGTGATGATCCGATTCCTCCGCGTGATGACCTGTCGCATGCAGGTAATTTTTTATACATGTTAACGGGTAATGAACCAACACTTTTGATGGAACGCATTATGGATGTGGCAATGATTGTACATGCTGAACATACATTAAATGCCAGTACCTTTTCAACGATTGTAACGGCATCAACCTTGGCAGATCCTTATACATGTATCAGTGCGGCGATAGGTTCACTTTCGGGGCCTTTGCATGGCGGGGCGAATGAAGATGTTTTGCATATGCTTGATGAAATTGGGCATGTTGACCGCGCAGAAACATATTTGCAGGAAAAGCTGGCGAAAAAAGAAAAAATTGCAGGACTTGGGCATCGGGTTTACAAAACAAAAGATCCGCGTGCTACCCTTTTGCAAGAGCTTTATGTCGAGCTAACCAAGGAAATGGGTGAAGATCCTACTTATGAAATCGCTAGCCGTATTGAAGAGCTTTCACGCAGTACCTTGGGTGCCAAAGGCATCTGTCCGAATGTCGATTTTTATTCGGGTATTGTGTATCGGAAGTTAGGTATTCCAACAGACTTATTTACACCTATTTTTGCTGTTGCTCGTGTGTCTGGCTGGTTGGCACATTGGCGAGAGCAGTTGGGTGTGAGCCGTATTTTCCGCCCTATGCAAATTTATACGGGTGAAAAAGGGCAGCATTATATCCCTATGGACAAGCGTTAATTTAATAGTTTTCTTTTGAATGTTTCGTGCCTTTTAGCTTAATTGTTGTTGATTTAGACAACACACTTTATGCGGCGGATAATGGTGTATTTGCGCGTATGGATAAGCGAATGACAGCATTTATTTGCCATGCTTTGGATATGGGGCATGTCGAAGCTGATGCTTTGCGTGTACGTTATTGGCGGCAATATGGAACGACATTGCGCGGACTTGTTTTGCATCATGGCATTGAGCCAGAAGATTTTTTGCATGATGTGCATGATGTGAATGCCCATGAATTGCTTTGTGAGAATGTGCAGTTGGATGCTCTATTAGACCAGCTTCCTGGTCGAAAAGTTATTCATACCAATGGTATTTATGAGCATGCCGAACGTGTGTTGCACGCGCTTGGGGTGCGTCATCATTTTGAGAAAATTTATGATATTCGTTATAATAAATACTTGCCCAAACCATGCGCGACAACGCTAAAAATGCTGTTGAATGATGAGGGGGCATTGCCCGCTCGAACACTGGTATTGGATGATATGCAAGAGAACCTTGCTGTGGCAAAAGAGCTTGGGGCGCAAACATGCTGGGTGAGTGCAGATCAGTCACAACATGACTGGGATTATCAGGTTGCTGTGATTGAGGAGCTTGCTGCGCATTTTAAATCATAAAAGCTTCGTGCAAGCGAAACCCTTCTGCATAACTTGAATATTGCATTACAGCAAATAATACCTATGGTGCGAAAAAAACGTATAGGTGGAAAGAAATAATGTCTCAAAAGAAAATTACCAAAAAAGAATTACTAGTAAAAGCTTCTGAATTTGGTCTTAAAGGTGTTCAGAAGTTGAAAAAAGAAAATTTAATTCATGTGATTCAGATTGCAGAAGGCAATGATGCTTGTTTTTCAAACATTCAAAATTGTGCGGTTAGCCCTTGTCTTTATCGTGCTGAGTGCCAAACTGCTTAAAGCATAGCGATTTAGTTTGTTGTGGGTGTTTTGTGGCATGAAGTTATTTGCCACTCGACACTTGCTGCAAATTGAAAGCTTGCAGTTATTTATTTTTATGAGGTGATCTTATGCCAGCTGTTGAATTATTGTATCAGGCTGGTTTATCGTCCTTACAAGGTAATATTGCCATCATAAACACTCAAGTTGAGGCGCATTTACGAGAGCTCTGCTTGAGATTTGAAAGTTATCAATTACAACAATCGTTTAAACCTGTGTGCGATGAGATCACGAATATGGGTTTGCAATCAAAATGTGAAATTCATGGGGAATTTGATGGTGTACTTGTTTTGCCATCAAAAAATAAACTTTTAAGCTTATCGAATATGGCAAAAGCCATGCTTTCATTGCATGAAAATGGGAAAATCATCATGGCTTGTGCGAATGTGCATGGTGCGAAATCGTATGATGCTGCTTTGAAGAAGCTGGCAGGTCATGCATCTTCGACATCAAAATCCAAATGCAGGGTGTTCTCTGCTCACCGAAATGCTGATTTTGATGAGGGTTTGGCAAAACAATGGCTTGATGCAGCAGCGATACAACATGTTGAAGCACATGGGCTGTGGTCACAACCAGGGCTTTTTAGCTGGGATCGTGCGGATATAGGTTCGCAATTACTCTTGCAATATTTACCAGAATTATCAGGCGACGGTATGGATTTATGCTGTGGTTATGGTTTGTTGTCAGAGCATATATTAAAGAAGTTTTCAGATATTAGGCAGTGGTATATGGTGGATGCAGATAACACGGCATTGCATTGTGCGAAGAAAAACACACTTGCTTGGCAGGATAAGGTTAAACTTTTATGGCAGGATGCACAGCTTGCAGGCTTGCCTAAGAAATTGGATTATGTTGTTTGCAACCCACCGTTTCATATGGGGCAAGATCAGGATGTTGCTTTGGGGCAAGCGATTGTGGCGCAAGGTTGCCGTAGCCTCAAACGTGGTGGGAACATTTATATCGTGGCAAATCGCAAGTTGCCGTATGAAGAGGTTTTGGTAAAACATTTAAGGAGTCATCACACTGTGATTGAAACACAAGGCTTCAAAATTATGCATGGGGTACGATAAGCGTGGCAGAGAAAAAAGAACGTTTGGAAAAAATCTTATCGAATTTGGGTTATGGGGCGCGCAAGGATGTGAGCTATTGGGTGCGTTCTGGTTGGGTGACAGTGGATGGGGTTAAGGCTAAGTCTGCTTCACAGAAAGTTTTAGCATCGCAAATTATGCTGGAAGGTAAAGCCTTGGATCACCCTGATGGACTGACCTTGATTTACCACAAACCACTGGGGGCAGTGTGCTCACGCAAAGAAGATGGGCGATTGATTTATGCTGATTTTCCAGAGCGTTGGTTGGGGCGCAAGCCTGCCTTATCCAGTGTGGGTCGTTTGGATAAGGAAACATCAGGTTTGCTCATTTTAACCGATGATGGGGCATTAAACCACCAATTAACCAGTCCAAAACATGATATTTCTAAGACTTATGCGGTGATGCTTGCAGAGCCTTTAAAGGGTCATGAGCAGGAAAAGCTTGCCAGTGGTACATTGATGTTGGATGGCGATGAGAGACCGTGCAAAGCAGCAGAGTTAGAGCTTACAGGTGATAACACAGCAAATTTGGTTTTGCATGAAGGTCGTTATCATCAGGCAAGACGCATGTTTGCGGCATTGGGTAATCATGTGACTGCTTTAGAACGCATCCAAATTGGCGAGTTATCATTGGCTTCTTTGAGTTTGCAAGCTGGTGAATATCAAACCCTTGAGTCGGACGCATTGCTGCAAATGGTTGTTGGGAAGAAGCTTTGATAAAGGTTGTTTTGAATCGAGGGATAGGGATGAACTAGTATGAGTATTTTAGCAGGCATTCATGCCGTAAAACACGCCTTGGATGCCAAGGAAAAGCTGGATGAATTGTTGCTTGTAAAAGGTAAGAATCATCCGCGTTTGAATGAATTGGTGCATTTGGCTAAGAAAAATAAAGTACGTGTATCTTTTGTGCCACGTGAGGCATTGGAGCGTTTGGCTGAAGGCGTTCCGCATCAAGGTGTTGTGGCGCGTGTGCAACCCAAAGGCTTGCTTGAGTTTAAGCCTTGGTTAAAGGCGTTGAAGGATGCTGATGAAGCTCTAGTTCTCTTGCTTGATCAGGTAACAGACCCTCACAATTTGGGTGCATGCATTCGTACAGCAGAGGCAGCAGGTTGTGTTGGCATTATTGTGCCCAAAGATCATGCTGCAAGCTTGGATTCACCTGTTGTTGCCAAAAGTGCGTGTGGTGCATTATCTCGCTTGCCTATATTACGGGTAACGAATTTGGCACGCAGCATGAAAGATTTGCAGGATGCAGGTTTTTGGATATCAGGCTTGGCAGGCGAGGCTAAACAAAGTATTTATCAAACAAAATTTAGTGGTAAAAATGCTATTGTGATGGGTGCGGAAGGCAAAGGTATGCGCCGTTTGGTGCGCGAGGGTTGTGATCAGCTGCTAAATATTCCTATGCCAGGCAAGGTCGAATCGTTGAATGTATCTGTGGCGACAGGTGTTACTTTGTTTGAAGTGGTGCGCCAAACGTAATAAGGCTAGTGGCTATGAGCAGGTACTTTTGAAGATAATTCAAACTGTTGGCCACAATATTGGCACTTTCCTTTGCCATCTTTGAGGTTAATGTAAACCAGAGGGTGCTGGCCATTGTCGGAACAGGAAACAATTTCATCAGTTGCTTTAATGGTATCTACAGTCATGTTGTTTCCCTCCCAAGAAAGCGGCGCATCCTGTTGCTTTGAGGTTAAGAGTCAAGTTGAAATACAGAATGTTATTGAAGGGTGTTGAGATATGAAACATGATTTGGTATTGATTGAAGGTTTGGAAATTCGCACAGTTATTGGCATTTATGACTGGGAGAGAGAAATTCGTCAAACAGTCCGTTTGGATATTGAAATGGCATGGGAT
>JALUXZ010000219.1 GCA_027018935.1 Mariprofundaceae bacterium | reverse complement strand
GCGGGCCCGGGGTTCGGATCCCCGACATCCCACCATTTTAGATAAAGCACTTGCGGAAACGTAGGTGCTTTTTTGTTTTCTATGCTAGTAATAAGCTGCCATTTTTCTGTTTACACCAACTAGTTCAGCAGCCAAGGCAATCGCATTAAAATCATGAGCAGTCATTGGATATAGAAAAAGGTTATTTTGACAATATTAGGTTAAACTCAATTGAGCATAGGACACCTCGAAAAACCTCGATACTTCGCCAAACTTGTGCTTTTCACCCCTAAGGAGTGACTATGGCGCAAACCCCAATTTATTAGACTGATTTTGCCTCCAAAACAGGACTCCAAAGTTTTCCATCTCGCAGCATAGCATTGAGCATTACCAGCATTTTTCTCATGCAGGCAATGATGGCTACTTTCTTTGGTTTACCTGCTGCTACAAGGCGTTGATATGTGGCTTTAAAAACAGGAGGTGCTGATTAACTCAATGCATGGTGTCTATGCGCCCAAAATCGCCAGCACCTGCGTTAGCCAACTTAGCAATAGCGGGGCTATTTCTTGCGCTTGCTGCCTTGGTGTTGGTGATTTTGAATCGCATATCCACTCATCCAGAGTTAATCAGCACCTCCCTAAAATAACCCTAAAGCTTGCAAGGTGAGATTGTCAGGGCTAATCTCCGCCCAAGATTCACTTTCTATGGGAGGTTTGTGGTTATGGAACAACAATTAACGGCTTTTATTTATCCGCTTATTTTATTTTTTGTATTGGGTGTAGTAGCTCCACTGCTATTGTCAAATGTAGCAGATAAAGCAAATCACGGGTAAGTTACACGTGTTTAATTTTAAAAGCCCAGTCATTTGACTGGGCTTTTTTCGTTCAAGGGGTTATACCTTAATGTTTGATGTAGGAGATAGTTCGATGGCGTATAGTTTTAGTAAAGGAAAACCAGCACTGTTAATTGTGATGGATGGTTGGGGTATGGGTACAGGTGGTCGCGAAGATGCTGTGGCTTTGGCAAATACGCCTGTCTTTGATCGTTTATGGAAAAACTATGCGCATACGACGCTGATGACGCATGGTAAATATGTAGGTTTGCCTTCCAATAAAGATATGGGTGGCTCGGAAGTAGGGCATTTAACCATGGGAGCAGGGCAAATTCTTGATCAAGGGCCAACGCGTATTAACAATGCTCTTGTTGATGGGTCTTTTTATGAATCAGATGTATTGGCACAAATTATTGCTCAAGGGCAATCTGGTGGAGTATTACACTTATTAGGCTTATTATCTGATGGTAATATCCATTCACATATTGATCACTTTATCGCGCTTGCTCGTTATGCTGCGGAACAGGGTGTAAAAGTGTTGCGTGTACATGCTTTACTTGATGGGCGCGATGTGGGTATTCAAACAGCGCAAGATTATATCGCTGAACTGGAAAATATATTTGCCGATTTAAACGCTCAAGGTTTTGATTATGCGTTTGCTTCGGCTGGTGGGCGTGAGAAAATCATCATGGATCGAGATCAGGATTGGAGCAAGGTTAAACCTGGTTGGGATATGATGGTGCATGGTGTATGTGACAAACGCTTTACGAGTATGCAAGAAGCTGTGCAGTCATTTAGGGCTGAAAATTCTGATATTGTTGATCAGGATTTACCAGGTTTTATCATTGTTGATGCAGAAGATAGCCCGATTGGTACCGTGCAAGATGGTGATGTGGTGGTCATGGTGAACTTTCGCGGTGATCGTGCCATTGAAATCACTGAGGCCTTTGAAGTCGATAATTTTGATGGCTTTGATCGAGGGAAGCGCCCTGATATATTGTTTGCAGGTATGATGGTATATGACGAAGATCGCAACCTTCCAAACTTGCAACTTATGGGGCCAACAAAAGTTGATGCTCCCTTTGGCAAACGCATTTTAGAGATGGGCATCAAACAATTTCGTTTGACTGAAACGCAAAAATTTCCACATGTAACATTTTTCTTTAATGGCGGTTATCGCAAACCTTTGGATGATACAATGGAGGATTATATTCTTATTCCTTCAGATAAAGGTATTTCATTTGCTGATGTGCCGCAGATGAAAGCACCTGAGATTGCTAAAAAGGCAGTTGCGTTAATTGAGTCGGGTGATTACGGCTTTGGTCTGATGAATTTTGCCAATGCGGACATGGTGGGCCATTGTGGTGCAATTGCGCCTGCAATTGCTGCGATTGAAGCGGTGGATGCTGCAGTAGGTCGTATTGTTGAAGCATTGGAAAAAGTGGGTGGTTGTGCATTGATTACTGCTGACCATGGCAATGCTGAAGAAATGCAAATATTTAAAGGTGATGATAGCGAGCCTTGTACCAAACATTCCATTAATCCAGTGCCTTGTATTTTATTTGACCCTGCATTTGATGGCTCATATAAGCTTCGCCAGCCGCAAGAAGGTGATGATTTGTCTGTGAGGCCAGGGCTGTCACATTTGGCAGCCACGCTGTTTGAAGTGATGGGTTATGCCGCTCCTGAAGATTTGAATGCATCTTTGATTGAAGAAGCATAAACTTGATTTTTTAGTAACTATTCAGCTCACCACTGATTTGCCCGATACTGGCGTTAGAAAATGCTCACTTACAGGAGTAAGTTGCGCTTTTCTGCCTCCCTAAAAGTGCCTACTGTTGGTGGACTCGAACAAATTAGCGGCAATCTGAATAGATACGAATCAATTGATAACTATGCTGAATAGTTACATTTTTTAAAGGAATAGGGGGGGTAGCTGTGGCACGGAATCAAAAAGCATTAGACCAACGTGGTTTAAAAACCCTGATTTTATGGCTGGTATGGGCAGCGGTATGTATGTCGGTGTTTGTGCAGTTATTTCATCAGGCTGATATATTGGACTATATTGCTTATGATACAACGCGCGTAACGTGGGTAATTATGGGCACATTTGCTTTTGGTGTTTTGGTTAGCCTTGCCCATGTTGGTGCCTTAACTTTTGAATGGTTTTGTACATATGGTTTGGAATATCAACTTAAAAAGAGTGGCTTGTACGGTGCCAATGTAAAAAAACCAAGATTGGCGAGCAGCCGTTTAATTGCATCACTACAACATATTTATGAACGTGGTGGTCAGGTTGATTTTGCAACATTAAGCACACTTGAATTTTCAGGCTATATCCGCGCTTCTCGCTTTGTAGGTCTTTTGGGAAGCATGATGATTACCATGGGCTTGATTGGTACGGTTTTGGGTTTGACGATCACCTTAACTGGCTTGAATGGTGCATTGGAAAATGTTGGCTCTGATGGTATGTCTGTATTGATTGGATTGCGCGAAGCAATGTCAGGCATGGGCTTGGCATTTTATACCACATTATTGGGTTCGATTATGGGAGGCATCTTGTTACGGATGTTTGCCTATATAGGCGATGACTCTATTGAGGCATTGCAAGATAAATTAGCACACAGTTGTATGGTTTATGCAGCAGTTGACTTAACACCCTCGGTGCAACGTGACTTTAGACAATTAGACCATGTTGTGGAAGGTATGGAAGCAAGGCTGGCATCATTAACGCAAGCTCTGCAACAGAGTAAATCTGCAATGTCTGACTTTGCGGAAGAAATGCAAGAGCTGAAAGGTTCCGCGTGTTTGTCAGCCAGTGATGATGAGGTGTTTAAAGCAATTGCCGTGCATCGTCATTATGCCAAAGTTTTGCGTTATGAGTTGAGCTTGCAAAAGAAACTAGCAAGCTTTAAACAACGACTTTTAGCATCCATGGGTTTTCAAGCATCTGTTGAGAAAGATAGTCTAGAAAACAAGTCAAAGGATTAAATATGCGCTCGCGTCGTGAACAGAATTTGAGCTCAATTTACGAAGTTTTTTCTGATATGGCATTGTTAATGTTGGCGGCATTTATCTTTTTATTTGCGATGTTTTTATTGATTTCAAAAGCCCAAGATTCGGGTGAATCAATGAAAACCAAAGAGCAAATTGCCAGCTTAGAAAAAGACTTGGCCTCTGCTAAATCGCGGAATTTAGAATTATTGCAAGAAATGAACAGCTTGGTTGGCTCCACTTCGGAGCAGCAAATGGATAAAGTCTTGGCTTCGGCAGGCTTTGGTCAGGGGCAAGGACGCAAAGATTTCGATATGATGGTTGAAGGTCTGCGCCATTTGCCAGGTAAAGATTTACACTTGGTGATTGATGCTACGGGTTCGATGCATGGGGTAACTGCTTTTTTAATCCCTGTTTTACGGGTGATAGCGATTCGTTCGGGTAAACATTTAAGTGCCATTACATGGTATGCTGATAATCGACTGGGAACATATAACGGCACCATGGGTGAAATGTTTGATTACTTGATGCAAAGCGCACCATTTATTGGTAATAAAGAAACCATTGGTCATACCTTTGATGTGCTTACTAGAGATGTCTCTATTCCAGGTGCTTATATGCTTATCGGTGATGAGCCGCCTACGGATAAAGTACACTACCATGCTATTAAAGCTCCTGTTTTCACACTTCCACTTGGTAACAGTGATACTTCGACCAAAGTTGCCTTCCAGAAAATTTCTGATGTTTCTGGCGGACGCATGTTACAGTTAAAATTTCAGTAAATTTAGTTCTGAGTGTGATGGGCACCTCGAAAAACTTGTGCTTTTCACCCCTAGGGAGGTGCTGATCAACTCAATGGATACCCGCCTTCGCGGGCATGACTATCAATATTCATGCTTTTGTAGCCCATTGCTTTAACTCCGACAGGTTCCCATAGGGCACCTCGAAAAACCTCGTGCGAGCCAAGCGATGTTGATTTTTGCTCATAGCAAGGCGTAATAGAATGAGTAATAGCACCGCTATTGCCCATTTTATTCAACGAAGCTAGGGGTGAAAAGCACAAGTTTGGCGAAGTAGCGAGGTTTTTCGAGGTGCCCCATAGTTGTTATAAAGAGTTTGGCAACCTATTATTTCCATTATGTTCAGTTTATCATCATTATTTCGTTTTTATACTTTGCCTATTTTGGTATTGATTGTTGGAAGTTTGTTAAGCTGGGGTGGTTTCGAATATGAATATATTCAAGAAAATGAGCAGTTTCAAAGGGAATATGCCTTTCGTGGGCAAGATCATACAGCTGGAATCTTAGTGGCTCTTGAAGGGCTATCTGGAAAAATTGACAGGTTTAAGCAGTTGATGGAACAAGCTGTACATCATAAGGGTGATGACTCTATGTCGTCTGAAGAATTTGATAGGCTTAAAGATATTTTTTTAGGGTTTTCTCCTGCCATACAGGATGTGGACTGGATTGAAGATGTTGGTTTGAATGGTGTTTATGATGAGGACAAAGTTATTCATTATTTGCAACAGCGCTCTCCCTTGGGGGAAGATTTGTGGATGGATATTCCAGGCTTTGATGTTGCGCTAAAGAATGCGGTGAAAACTGCTCAAGCTGTTTCCTTGGTTTATGTCAAAGATAAGGTGCCGTGGGTTATTGAGGTGAGCCCAGTTCACAATTCTCAAGATAAATTGGGGGTGCTGATTATAGCATGGGATTTCTCTAGTGTGGTGGAGAAAGGGGTGGCTCACTTGCCTGTAGCTGGGCAAGATATTCGTTATACATTACTTGATGACGGTGTTGAACAGGTCGTTTACCAGCACCCTTCGCGTAGCCGATTGGCCTACCCGAACAGTACAGATAAGCGTAAGTTTCATTGGGACGATGTTATTTCTGCTAATGGTCTGCAGTGGCGTTTGGATTATGATAGTGCCCCAGGTTTTTTAATTGTTCATCCTGTGGTGAATGCTTGGAATGTATTGTATAGTGGCTTGTTAATGAGTGCTTTGTTGGCATTGTTAACGCTGCTTTTTTATCGTCATACATCTATGGTTGAGACTCTGGTGGATGTTAGAACCGAGCAGCTTCAACGCTCGCGCAAACGTATACATTTATTGCTTGATTCATTGGCGGAAGGCGTATTTGATATGGATATGCAGGGGGTTTGCACATTTATCAATCGGCAAGGTCTGGAACTATTGGGGTATGATCATGCCGATCAGGTGATTGGTCAACGTATACATGAACTTATCCACCATCATTATGTGGATGGGGGAGTCATGTTGCAAGATGAATGTAAAATTGCAGCTGTTCTTCAGACAGATGAAGCAATACGGGTTGAAGATGAGGTGTTTTGGCGGGCTGATGGTCGTTGCTTTGAAGTATCTTACCATGCGACCCCCATTCATGATGCTGAAGGGGTATTGAGTGGTTCGGCGGTTATCTTTTTAGATATTTCTGCGCAGTTGCAAGCAGAAAAAGAACGTGAGCATATGCGCCAGCAAGTTGAGCATACACAACGTTTGGAATCTTTGGGTGTGTTAGCTGGTGGTATTGCACACGATTTTAATAATATACTTTCTACAGTGATGGGTAATGCTGATTTGGCATTGCTTCACTTGAAAGGAAAGAAAAAAACGGTGACAAAATGTTTGCGGCGTATTTATAAAGCTAGTGAACATGCGGCTGATTTGTGCCGGCAAATGTTGGCGTATTCAGGGCAAGGTAGTTTTAGTAAAACGGAACTTCACTTATCCCAATTGGTACAAGATATTGGCGAATTATTGGCGGTGACACGCTCTAAACATGTTGTGTTGGATTATAAGCTGGCAAACCCTATGCCGTTGATATGTGCAGACCGTTCACAAATTCAACAAATTGTGATGAATCTACTAACCAATGCCAATGAGGCAATGGATAAAAAAGCTGGTAGAATTATTGTGAGCACGGGTGTGATGCATGCCTCGCAGTCATTCTTGCAAGGTTGTTATGTTGAGAAGTCTGTGTCAGCGGGTCAGTATGTTTTTATCGAAGTTAGTGATAATGCCTGCGGCATGAGCAGCGATACGATTAAGCGAATGTTTGAGCCATTCTTTACGACGAAGTTTACAGGACGTGGCTTGGGCATGAGTGCAACACTGGGCATTGTTCGCGGGCATGGGGGGGCGATGCATGTGCATAGTGTAGAGGGAATAGGGACCTCCATACGGGTGCTGTTCCCAGTGCTTGAGGGCAGTATGCTATCGGTTCAAATGCAAGATGTAGATGTAGATGTAGATGTAGATGTAGATGTAGATGTAGATGTAGATGTAGATGTAGATGTAGATTCTGATAACGGCTGCATTCTTGTGGTGGATGATGAGGAGTCGCTGCGTGACGTGGCAACAATGCTGCTTAAAGCCTTGGATTATCGGGTGATGCTTGCTGAGGATGGCTTGCATGCTGTGGAGGTGTTTAAGCAGCATATGCAGCAGATTGATTTGGTTTTACTGGATCTTACCATGCCGAACATGAATGGTGAGGCATGTCTGAAAGTCTTGAAGCAGTTACGAGCCGATATTCCTGTGGTGATTACTTCAGGGTATAGTGAAGTAGAACATATTCAAGCGGAGGGCTTTTTGCCAAAGCCTTATTCTGCTGCATTGATGCAAGAAACAATTCTTGATGCGCTGAAAGGCTCATCTACAAAGTAAATGAATCGTAGCTATTCAGCATCGTCCTGCCTAGCCCTTTTAAGGGACAAGCTGAATTGCCCAGCAAGAGAGAGTGTTTTGTGGTAGAGGGCTGGGGTGAGGTTTGTATATATAACGATTCTCGTTGATGTTTGAGGAAATCACCCCTCATCCCAACCTTCTACCCTAGGGAGGCGCTGATCAACTCAATGAATGGTGCCTATGCGTCCAAAATCACCAACACCTGCGTTGGCAAACTTA
>JALUXZ010000218.1 GCA_027018935.1 Mariprofundaceae bacterium | reverse complement strand
CTTCATCAACTTCTACAATACCGTCAAGCCCCATAAGGGCATTGACGGCATGACCCCGTATGAAAAGCTCTTCGAATATTTCTACGGTCAACAAAAACTGTAAACAACGCGAGGATTTCTAACATATAAGGTTATATAAAAAGCAATAAAAAGGGTGGCGCTGACTCGCCACCCCAATCCCACAGGTAGGTTCGGACCCCCAGTCAGAGGCGTTCTCCTATGATGGACTCTACTTCGAAGCTTAGGAGCAAATCATGGCAGGTGCAAGTGTAGGCATTGATATTCAATACGATACCCGACAAATTGAGCAAGCGTTACATCGATTAGCAAAGGCTGGTCAAAGCATGGATATGGTGTTTGCAGACATTGGTGAGTACCTATTAGAATCCACCAAGCAGCGCTTTGCTGATGAAGTAGATTCTGATGGCTTGCCTTGGGAGCCTCTATCGAGTCATACGCACAAAGATAGGAATGCAGATAGAATATTGCTGGAGCATGGCGACTTGATGGATTCATTACATTATAACAGTGGGGCTGACCATGTTGAGCTTGGCACCAATCTTATTTATGGCGCTACCCACCAGTTTGGTGATGATAGCCGAAACATACCTGCCCGCCCTTTTCTGGGCATATCCGCTGCGGATGAAGATACCATTCTTGATTTGATGGAAAGACATTTGCTTGATGCACTAGCAACAGCGTAAGCAGAAAGTTTACAATCGATTGTAAACTTTCCCAACGCAAGGGCAAATCGGCGAGCGCTCGCCGATTTGAAGTAGATACCAAGAATGGGGATATTAAGCCATTTTTGCTATTTTGCATTCCTGTAATTGTAACGGCGTTTCACATACCGTAACAAACATGCTACAATTCTCGCAGCGCAGCTATATCTGTGCTTGGGTTTGAGAGCCCAGTTTCCAAGGTGGACATAACCACCACTGCTTGATTTGGGTGGTTTTTTTGTGTCTGCAATGCACGGCGCACCAGTTGGTGGGTCGGGTGTGGGAGAGCTTCGGCTCTGCCTGGTTAACCTTGGACAGGTCTCTCAACCCACACTCGGCTCGCCTTGTTTGTTTGAGAGCAAATGGGCGAGACCTTAATCCAAGGAGGTTCGCCATGAACCCACACATCCAAAAGATGCCCGATGTACATCTTATCAACAATATTCCACAAACCGACAGTGTTAATGTTGCCAATGTTTTTGGCAAAGAGCATAAAAATGTACTCAATACCATCAAGCAGCTTGCCTGTTCTGAAGGATTTTCACGGCTTAATTTTAAGCCGCGAGATTACAAAGATGAACGCGGAAAAATACAGCCTATGGTCGAAATGACCCGCGACGGATTTGTCTTCCTTGTTATGGGTTTTACAGGTCGCAAAGCTGCCGCTTTTAAAGAAGCCTATATCAATGCTTTTAATGTCATGGAACTGGAACTGAAAAATCGGCAGTTAAACTTAGAGAGCAATATGGCAGAATCGAATCTTGCTTTGCAAGAGGAACTGCTCGGTCTGAAAGATGAAATTATTACCATGCTTAAAGCCCAGCTTGCCGCTGTGCCCAAACGTATCAAGCGTCGTCCTCTCACCGATGATGACCGTAAAGAAATGTATCGTTTACACCTGCAAGGGATGAATAGCGTTGAAATTGGTAAAAAGATTGAGCGTAGTGATGGTACGGTTCGTGGCACCCTTATAGAGTTTAGGAATGGGTTATTGAATGAGCTTAAAGCCGAAGTTGAGCAAGAGCCCTCTGTCATCTCGACCAGCGCGGAGGGATCTTTATGAGAAGCCCTGTTATGCTACAAATCGAAGAAGATAAACTCAGCGATGCACAATATACCTTAAGTGCGATTCGCGCGGTGTCCGATTTGCTTTGTAATACCCAACTCAAAGCAGATATGCATATGGTGCGCCCTGAAAATCTGGAAGCCTTGATGACTATCCTTGCTGATCGGTTGGAGCACAACTTAGGCATATAGCCCGTGTATTTGACAAGCCTGTCATGCGCTTCTAAGCATGCAGGCTTGTTGAATACTAATTGACATCCTTGCACCCAAGCTACTAACGTACCCATAAAGGCAAAGGTTTATTCCCTGACACATGTCAGGCGGTTGTAAGTTTTCTTGGCAGCATTATTCGCTGCATGCATCGTAAGAAAAAACACATTCAGACAGCTATTGCGGTTTGCTCAATTGAAGTCAAGCATGCCAGTAGCGAAGTTCAGCTCACTCCAGCAGGGCGCTTTCGTTCTGTGGACGGTCGTCCGCATGATGCACCATACTGGTATATCGATAATGTAATTGCAGCAGAGATTGTTCGTGCTGCCGAATTAAAAGAAACGCCATATATCATTGATTATGAACATCAAACATTGTTATCAGAACAAAATGGGCAGCCAGCGCCACGTGCTGCAACATTTACCCAGCTTGAGTGGCGGGAAGGTGTTGGGCTTTTTGCCATTGATGTTCAATGGACTCCCCGCGCAAAACAATTCATCGAATCTGGCGAGTATGGATTTATCTCACCAGTTCTCCCTTATGTGAAAGGCACAGGCGAAATTCGCGGCTTTCTGCATGCAGCGCTCACCAACACCCCTGCCATTGATGGCATGGATGAAGTCGCCGCTTTGGCGGCAAAATATAACTGTAAATCTCAGGAGGATAATATTATGGATCGCGAAATCTTAATTGCGATGCTGAATTTGGCTGCGGATGCTAGTGATGAGGATATCAAGACAGCTCTTGCTATTTTGAAGCAGCAGGCTTCCGCATCAGAAGCACATAAAACCGAAATTACGGCACTCAAACAATCAGCATTTGACCCAGCTAAGCATATTGAACTTAGTGCATTTGATGAAGTGAAAACAGAACTTGCAACACTCAAGCAAGAAAAGCTACAGGCTGAAATTGAAGGCTTAGTGGAAGAAGGCTTGGCAGATGGTCGTTTGTTGCCTGGTCAAAAAGCGTGGGCTGAAGCACTGGGCAATACTGATATAGCATCACTTAAATCCTATTTGGATAATGCTGAAGGTATTGCAGCTCTCAAACATGGCCAAACAGGTGGCAAACCACCTGCTGAAGGCGATGAAGTCAGACTATCCGATACTGAGATTGCTGTTTGTTCTCAAATGGGTGTCTCGCCTGAAGAATATTCTAAAAACAAGTTGGAGGCATAAGTCATGGCACTTACTCAAGATCGAAATACACCAATGAAGGATACTGAAATTGTATCCCTACCAGTCGCTGCCAATGCAGTGATTCATGCAGGGGCACTGGTGGTAGCAAATGCCACTGGCTTTGCAGCACCTGGAAGCACGGCATTGAACTTGACCTATGTGGGTCGAGCCGAAGCCGCTGTTGATAATACTGGCGGCGCGGATGGAGCAAAGACTGTAAAGGTTCGTACAGGCAAAGCTTTTTTGCTTAATAACTCTGCAGCCGACCCTGTTACCCAAGCTTCTCAGCACAAAGTCGCCTACATCGTGGATGATGAAACGGTTGCCGCAACCAGTGGTGGTAACACACGTTCAGCGGCAGGTGTTGTTGTCAGTGTCGGTGCTGATGGCGTTTGGATTAAATAAGCTAAATATAAAAAAACTATAGGAGAGAATACGATGAAAAAAATAATTGCAGGAACTACGTTTGCACTGCTTGCCGTACTTGTATGTGTCGCTGGCGGATTGAGTGCTGAACCAGCATTTGCTGGGGAATCTATGTTAGCCATGCAGCAAGGCAGCTTCTTGTCATCGCTAGCATTTGGCGGTCTTTTGGTGAACAAAGAATCATTAAACACCTTGTTCACAACGCTGAAAACACTATTTAATAATGCTTTTGATAAGGCTGAATCCACTTGGGCTAAGATTGCGATGGAAGTGCCTTCAACAGGTAGTAAAAATGATTATGCTTGGTTGTCCAAATTTCCGCGCATGAAAAAATGGATTGATGAAAAAGCAATCAAGTCTTTAGAAGCATATAAATATTCAATCACCAATGATGATTTTGAAGCCACGGTAGAAGTTGATCGCAACGATATCGAAGATGACAACCTCGGCATCTATAATCCTCAAGCACAGATGGCAGGTGAATCTGCAGCGCAACTTAAAGATGAGCTTGTATATCAAGCTGTGAACGAGGCTTTCGCAACACCATGTTATGACGGTCAATATTTCTTTGATGTGGACCACCCTGTAACTGATCCTGCAACAGGCAAGGCTGTAAGCGTATCCAACAAAGGTACCAAGAAGCTTTCTATTGCAACATTGGCAGCAGCTCAAGCCAGCTTTGGCGCAGGCCGCACGGCTATGCGTAAGTTCAAAGATAATGATGGTCGCCCATTGGGTGTTCGTCCCAATATCTTGCTGGTTCCTGCGGCACTGGAAGATACTGCCAATGCTTTGATGACCAACGATCGTTTAGAAGACGGTAAACCCAACCCTTACAAAGGAGCTTGTGAAGTTGTCGTTGGTGATTGGTTAACATCTGATACTGCTTGGTTCTTATTGGACACCCGCAAAGCAGTTAAGCCATTCATTTATCAGAAACGTAAAGATCCAGTGTTTGTATCTCAAACAGATATGTCGGCAGATGATGTATTCAACCGTCGCATGTTCAAATTCGGTGCTGAAGCACGTGGTGCAGCTGGCTATGGCTTCTGGCAATTAGCTTGGGCTTCAGACGGCAGTGTTGCCTAAGTCCTAGAAGGGGCGGCTACGGCCGCCCTCTTCAACCTTAACAAATTATGAGGAGTGAGTGATGAGTAAACCTGAAGATGTAGTACAGTTACATGCTGAAATTGCAGAGGCAGTTGCAGGCTTGGATAAAGAAAACCCTGCATTATGGACAAAAGATAAAGCCAAGGCTCAAGTTGAAGCAATTAGCAACAAGCTTGGTTATGAGGTGACTGCTGCCGAGCGTGATGCGGCTGTGCCCCCATTAACCACCAAAGAAGTACCCGCGCTTGAGATTGCATCAAGCAAACAGGGTTTCCGTCGTGCTGGTTATTCCTTTGGTGTAGAGCCTGTTGTAATTCCGTTAACAGATTTGTCCAAAGAACAAATTAACATGCTTGAAAATGAGCCTTTATTGGCTGTTTCTAAAATCAAAATCAAGGCAGACGCGGAGTAATCCATGCCTTTGTATTGTACCAAGCAAGGTATGATTGATCGCTTCGGTCAGGATGAGTTGATTCAACTCACTGATCGGAGCAATCCTCCTGCAGATATTATTGATGACACTGTACTCAACCGAGCAATGGATGATGCGGATAGTGTAATCAATGGTTATTTGTCAGCTCGATACACATTGCCATTGGCAATAGTGCCCACGGCATTGGCGCGTTATGCCGCTGATATAGCTCGCTTCTTTCTGTATGATGATTCTGCAACAGAGCGAGTTGAGAAAGCCTATGAAAAGGCAATTTCCTTCCTTAAAGATGTAAGCAAAGGTATTGCTAGTGTAGGTACAGACCAGGTTGGCGAAAAACCTGCCGAAAGCAATCAAGCTACAATTGTTTCGGGGGGACGCATCTTTGGGCGTGGCAACACAAGAGGTGCATTCTGATGCCCACCTTTGATGCATATGAAAAGGCAATGAGCGACGCGCTTAAAAATGTTGCTGGCATTAAGCATGTTGAAGAATATGCCAATGATTTATCGCCTTCGACCTTAAAAAAAGTTGCGCTACGTGATAGTGGAATTTTGATGGTACCGCTAGGTGGCATGCCTAGTCGAGAGCAACCCGCAACAGGGCAGCTTGCCTTTGATTGCCGAACAGGCGCATTTATTGTGACACGAAATGCGCGTGGTTCTATTGAGCGCACACGCCAAGCGCGCAAGTTGGCCAGAGAAGTGATGCTGATGATTCAGCATAATCAGTGGGGGCTTGCAGATGTTCATGGGGCTGCGATCGAAAAGCTTGAGAACCGTTCATCAGGCAAGGTGGATAACGAAGGTTTTGCAATTTGGCTGGTGGTGTGGAAACAAACTATTTATCTCGATGAGGAGCTTGTGGATACATCCGTTGTGCCAACTGACGTACATGTCGCCAGTACAGCGGGTTCATCTAGCCAGGTGGTGCCGTCATGAGTGCTCAGTTTACACTCTTAGAGTTGGAACGCCGTATGATGAATATGATTCGTTTTGGCACGGTTGCATCGGTTGATTTGGCGGCGGCTACCTGTCGCGTACAACTTAATGATAACCATACCACAGGTGATTTGCCCTGGTCAGTCCAGCGTGCTGGCAATGTGCGCACTTGGTCACCTTTAAGTGTGGGTGAACAAGTCATGATTCTATCGCCTGCAGGTGATATATCTCAAGGCGTGGTGATGCCATCGTTGTATCAAAGCGTGCATTCTGCTCCATCCAACAAGGCGAATGAACATGTGACTGATTATGGTGATGGCACGGTCATCACATATGATACTACTGCCAAAAAATTACGAATTGATTGCGCTGCGGCTGTAGAAGTGATTGCCCCATTGGTTGAGCTTGGTGGCGTTGGTGGAGCGGCGGTTGCACGGGTTGGGGATATGGTTGCTGTAGGTACTGGTTCCTCAGCAGGCAATTGGCCAATCGTAACAGGTTCTGACAAGGTGAATGCAAGCTGATGCTGGGCATGGATAAAAATACAGGCAAAGCCATTTCAGGGCATGCGCATTTATCGCAGCGGCTGGATGATATCTTAACCACGCCACTTGGCTCTCGTGTGATGCGCCGTGATTATGGTTCTCGTTTACCACGCCTTGTGGATAGACCTATGAATGCATCGTTAAAGCTTGATCTTGTGCATGCTACTGCTGATGCAATTGCGCGGTGGGAAAGGGAATTTGTGTTAAACACTGTGCGGTTATCCGCTGAGGCAGAGCATGTGTTTCTCGACCTTGAAGGTGTTGATGTTATCAATGGCAAACCTGTGCGGGTTGAAGGTATATCATTATGAGTGGATTAACTTCATTACCCGCACCAGATGTTATTCAGCCTTTAGATTATGAAACTATTCTTGCGAGCATTAAGGCTGATTATATAGCTGCAAACCCATCGTTTACAGCAGATGTTGAATCTGACCCTGTGGTTAAAATGATGGAGACATGTGCATATCGTGAGCTGGGTGTGCGTCAGCGTGTAAATGATGCCGCTAGGGCTTTGTTGCTGGCGGATTCTAGCGGCACCGATTTGGATCATCTTGCCTTTACTTATTATCAGGGTTTAACGCGATTGCTCGTTGATCCAGGTGATGCCGCTGCCATTCCTCCTATTCCACCCACATATGAATCCGATGACAGGCTTCGTGAGCGCTGCACATTATCATTGTATGAGTTGTCAGAAAGAGATTGATTCAAAAAGCCTATTTCAGAAAGACCAAAAGCCTTTAGCAGCAAGCAAAAGGTAATAGTACGCTGCTGTCCATCCACAACATTGTAAATAGTTTCGGCTTTATTATCTTTATGAAGAATAAGCGTTCCAACTCGGTAAACCTCTTTATTACCTGCTTTTGCTTCTATAATATCATCCAACAACTGAATAACGTTTTTTGCAGTCCATTTATACGGTCGCTGATAATTTGGTATCACCAACTTAATGTTATCAATGGCTTTTCCATCTTCGCCTTGGGTGATTTTGGCATTAAGCAGCAAATCACCAATTTTAGTTATTGCGAGCTTTAAGCTAGTATTCAAATTCTTTTCTCTCATGCAATTATCTTCCTTTTACCCCTAGCAATCCCCGCCATATCACACCACTCATCCCAACGGTTGATCGCCGTGGATACATCCCTAATAATTTTCTCCATCATGCTTGGCTTTAAGCCCACGGACTCACC
>JALUXZ010000217.1 GCA_027018935.1 Mariprofundaceae bacterium | reverse complement strand
CGGTGCAATGGCAATAAAATCTTTGCGTTTTAAATCCTCAATCATGGGGTGATCCATGGGATAACCTTTGGGGGCACGCTTTAAACTATCGCCTGCCAACTGAAAGGCCTTGTTCAACGCCTTATCCTTAAGCGCACCTTGCCAACGTGTCGGGTGGGCATCGATATACGTACGGATTTTCTTTAATGTTTCACTATCAGGGTGCCAAATCCCTGCTCCAACAAATGCTTCTCCCGCTTCAATATGCAGATAAAATCCTGGCGCATGCACATCTTTACCCAATTCATGACGAAACTGAATGCCAATATTGGTTTTGTATGGCTGTTTGTTTTTACCAAAGCGCACATCCCGATATACCCGCATCAAGGAGCCACCGACTTTTTTATCGACTGCCACAAAATGTGGTGCAAAGCGCGCCAGCTCAGGCCGCATAGCGCGAATAAAATCCAAGGCAGGCTCACGCACCATGGCTTCATATTCATGTTTGTGTTCGTTAAACCAATCGCGATTGTTATGTTCACCCAAACGCCTTAAAAAAGCGAAACTATCTTCAGTGAAAAATTCAGCCATTAGTTAGTACCTAAGGTAATCGCTGTAACTCTTCTTTTGGGTGCACGATTACATATCACCGGTGCCATAATTATGCGATTTTTCAAGTTCATCGAACCCATAGTCATGGTCAAAAAAAGATTGCTACTCATAATTCACAGCCTCTGTTGAAGTAGTTTTAAAATGTCTTGGGGGTCTATGCGCTTGGTATAATCTGCATCGACAAATGCATGAAGAATAGAGCCATCAGAATCAATCACATAGGTCGCAGGCATAGGTAATTCATAACGATCATTACCATCAAATTCAGGCAAATGAATACCAAAACCGTCATAAATGGAACGCAAAGTTTCCGATAAGGTGAAAACCAATCCGTAGTTTTTTGCAATTTGATTATCACAATCCCATAATATATCAAAAGCAAAAGGATTTTCCTGCAACAGCGCAGAACTTTTCTCTTTCGTGTTCGGTGTGATACTAACTAAATTCGCTCCCAATTTATTCAGTGCAGGTAAGACATGATCCCATGCTTTTAACTCAAGGTTACAATACGGACACCATGCACCGCGATAAAAATTCACTACCAGTACACCTTGTTGCAAAAAATCTTGCATCGACACCCGTTCACCTCGACTATTTTCAAGATTAAACGCAGGTGCGTGATCACCTATATTTTTAGCTTGCGCTGCAATGCCACTGGCAATGAGCTTTACAGTTTCATCCTGCATAGTAGTAAGCACATCGGCGGGTATAGAAAGCATCATTTCCTTCTGTAGATCTTTTATATCTTGTTGTAAACTCATATCCGCCCCTATTTAACGCTTATTTATCGATAAATTTAAACCGTCTTATTAGTCTATACCGCATACAATCAGCAAACTCTAATTCCAGCACACTCGATTATTTCTCTTTGATTCCTTCAACCGATATGTTCAGTTCCACATCCTCAGATACAGGACCTAATTTGGGTGCAAAGGGCATACTGTAATCAGACAAATGCAACGTAGTATGTGCTTCAAAACCACGGCGATAACCACCCCAAGGGTCTTTACCTGTACCAATTTGATGAATCGTAAGATCAACAGATTTACTTACACCACGTAGTGTCAATGTACCGTGAAGAATGCCATGACCATTGCCTTGATCCTCATAGGATGTGCTGATGTAGGTGATGCTTGGGTATTCGTTTACAGCAAAGAAATCAGCACTGCGAAGGTGTTTATTGCGTTCAGCATGATTGGTGTCGATGCTATTACTATCAATCGTCACATGTACGCTATTGTTCTTGGGATTTACTGTATCGAAGGTGAAGTCCCCCTTAAAGGTGCGAAACTCGCCATACATCCAGCTAAAACCCAAATGTTTTATCTTAAATTGAATAAAGGCATGTTGCCCCTTAATATCAATGTTGTAATGCTCCTCGGCAGCCGTGGCTGAAGAAGCAATCAAGCCTGCGCATAAAAGTGCTGCTGTAGCGACCAGTTGTTTGATTTTCATAGAAACCCCTTTTTATTTTTGTGCCAAACCCAGCATACGTCGCAGCGTATGATCTTTATCGATGATATGATGCTTTAAAGCGGCCGCAGCATGCAAACATGCCAAGGCTATCGCTAACCACGCAAGATAACGGTGCATCACACCAATCAAATCTGTTGTTTCTTTATCAAATACAAAGAATGATGGAACCGTAAAAAAGCCGAACACTTCAATCCCCACACCTTCGGCTGTCGGAATCAAATAACCAGTCACCATCAGTGCAAATAATAAAATATAATGCAAACGATGTACCGATAGCGCAACCACCTTCTCCCAAGCTTCACCCATCAATGTTGGACGTACATTGCTTAATCGCCACAACCAGCGAAAAAGTAATAACATCAGCAAAAGCATACCCATTGATTTATGTAATTCGGGTGCGGCATGATACCAACTATCGTAATAACCAAGGGTGCGCATCCATATGCCCAGCCCAAACATGGCAAATATAAATAACGCCATAAACCAGTGCATGACAATCGATACCCATCCATAACTATCCTTGTCATTTAGTAATGATTTCACTTTTTATGCGTACCGTCACAAAAAGGTAAATTCGCAGATTTCCGACAACCACATACATATACCGTTTCATCTTTATCATAATGCACCACCATCGGAACATCATGAGTATCTTTATGCGAACCATCACAAAACGGCGGTGTTTTTGTTAAACCACACATGCAATAACACTTCGTATCACCACGTTTCACATCCACAACAAATGGTTCTTGCTGCCATGATTTATTTTCAGATTCACTCATATAAATCTCCTTTCTCGGTTATGTGCTTGATTAAAGTCTAATGCAGGGCCTTTGGGAACAATACGTGTCGGGTTAATGCTCTCATGACTGCCATAATAATGTTGTTTGATATGCTGCATGTTCACCGTCTCACTAATGTCTGCATACTGATATAACTCACGCAAATAATTTGATAGATTGGGATAATCTGCAATACGCTGACGGTTACACTTAAAATGTCCGACATACACCGCATCAAATCGAATCAATGTAGTAAACAATCGCCAATCTGCTTCAGTCAATGTATCTCCGGCCAAATAACGTTGTTTGGATAAGCGCAACTCCACCTCATCAAGTGCTAAAAATAACAATTCAAAGGCCTCATCATAAGCATCTTGCGTGGTCGCAAAACCACATCGGTACACACCATTGTTAATATTGTCGTATACAAAACCATTAATCTCATCAATTTCAGCACGCAAGGCTTCTGGATAATAATCATCGTTATTGCCCGTCAAACCATTAAAAGCCGAATTAAACATGCGAATAATTTCCGCTGACTCATTGCATACAATGGTTTCGCGCTGCTTATCCCATAAAATTGGCACCGTCACACGCCCTGAATAGCTTGCATCAGCTTTGGTATATATTTGATGAGCATAATCAAAACCATACAACGGCTCAGGTATCTCAAACTGCCAGCCTTTATCTAACATATATGGACTAACAACACTGACATCAATCAACTTCTCCAGCCCTTTAAGCTTACGAAAAATCAGCGTGCGATGCGCCCAAGGGCATGCCAAAGAAACATACAAATGATAACGCCCTGCTTGTGGTTGAAATTCGCCATCTTGCGTAATCTCTTGTCTAAATTGTGATGCTTTACGCTCAAATTTTCCACCTGTGGATTTGGTGTCATACCACTGATCTTGCCAAACCCCATCCACCAATAAACCCATAGCCACTCCTTTTTATGCAACACGCGAATGATAGCGACAATCAATGATATATAAAAAGAATGTAGTTTATATCATCTTGATATATTTTATAAATATAATTATCGTATCAGCCATGACCCTTGAACAATTAAAAGCACTACGTGCAGTCGTAGAGCATGGAGGATTTAGAGCCGCATCCGAAGCACTCTTTAAAAGCCAGTCTGCCATTAGCATTGCCATCAGAAAACTTGAAGGTGAGTTGAATCTAGCCTTATTCACACGAGATAAATATAGACCCATACTAACCAATGAAGGCAAAGCATTGTATAAAAAAGCCACGGTTATTCTCAATCATAGTGCCGAATTCACCCAGCTTGCCGAACAGTTCTCTATGGGCGAGGAACCAGAGCTTCGCATTGCTATCAGTGGTATCACACCTATCGAGCATATTTTAGATGTCTTCAAACAAACATCGGAGCAATCACCATCCACACAGCTATCCCTGCAAATTGAAAATCTTAATGGCACCATGGAGCGTTTGCAGGATGGCGATGCAGACATGGCGATTTCAGAAAATGCCGATAATAACAGCGACTATGAATACCAACACTTAACCCAAGTGGAGCTTATCAGTGTTGTCTCCACACAATCACCCTTGGCTAAATTCTCGAGCTCTTTGCAAGAGCGTGATTTGGAAGGAAGCACCCAAATTATTGTACGCGATACCAGTTTACACACACCCAAACTTACAGCAGGCATTGTAGAAGGAACCAACCGTTGGGTGGTCAATGATTTTATGATGAAAAAGCGCGTCATTGCATCAGGTTCAGGCTGGGGGCGATTGCCCAAGCACATGGTTCAGAAAGATATAAAAAAAGGGCTGTTGATTGCCATCTCAAGCAGCGGTTTTCCCACAATCAATATCGACCTTAAAGCTATCCGACATAAACACAAAGCCATTGGACCTGTGGCAGAAGCATTATGGCAGCGACTTCAATGTATTAAGTGGACTTAAGGAAGCTTGGTATTTTACCAATAAACCGTAACATTCGCATTTAATATTTATGCCAAACGCCAACAATAAACATACCATCTCTATCTGCCACGGACAAAATTGCCATGATGTAGGTGGCAAACACTTGGCTGAAAAGTTAAAATCCCTAGGCATTGATGTTGAAATCATCCCCTGTCAAAGCCTGTGCAGCTATGCTCCCACCGCCAAAATCAATCATCGTGCCATCTTACGCGCCGATTTAGACACGCTACTTGATGCATAAAGCATTCCCCATTCTTTATTCGTTTCGCCGTTGCCCTTATGCCATGCGTGCACGATTAGCCATTGCTTATAGTGGTGTTCAAGTGGAATTGCGCGAAGTTGAGCTTAAAAATAAGCCAGCCGAACTATTAGACATATCTCCCAAAGCAACAGTACCTGTATTGCAATGCTCCAATGGTATCATCATTGATGAGAGCCGAGATATTATGGTCTGGGCATTGCAGCAACATGATCCTGATGATTGGCAAGAAAGTATGAATCATCCACTGATTGATGAAAATGATGATGCTTTCAAAAAAGCTTTGGATCGTTACAAATATGCAGATCGTTTCCCTGAACATTCACAAGAACATTACCGCCAAATTGGTGCATTATTCTTAGAAAAAATAGAGAAACAGCTAAAAAGCCATACATTCATACAAAACAATCATTTATCTTTTGTAGATATGGCTATTTTTCCATTTATTCGGCAGTTTTATTTCGTAAACATATCGTGGTTTGAATCCGCTCCCTACCCCCATTTAAATGCATGGCTGCAAACATGTTTGAACAGCAAACTTTTCTCAACCATCATGCAAAAATATCCAGCATGGCAAGCTGGTGATGAAACGACTATCTTCCCATAAATTACTGCTTCAAAAGGTCAACCCTATGCCTCATTTAGTTCTCATTGATGGTCCTAACTATGTATTTCGCGCATTTCATGCGGTAAAACACAATCTATCCAATTCCAAGGGTGAACCAACCAATGCCGTATTTGGTTATGTGCAAATGCTGCGGGGTATTTTGAAAGATTTATCACCCACCCATGTGGCAGTTATTTTTGATCCCAAGGGCGGAACATTTCGCAATGAAATGTATGCCGATTATAAAGCCCATCGCCCACCTATGCCTGAAGATTTGGTGCCACAATGGCAACATGTCTTTGATGTGACTGATGCCTTTAATATCTCTCGAATATGTGTGGAAAATTATGAAGCAGATGATGTGATTGCCACACTTGCCAAGCAAGCGGAAGCCAAAGATTGGGATGTGACCATTGTTTCTACCGATAAAGATTTGATGCAGCTTGTTTCAGCCAAAGTCTGGATGCTCGATACCATGCGGCACAAAGAATATGGCATCGATGAAGTCAAAGAAAAATGGGGCGTTGAGCCTGTTCGGGTGCATGATTTGCTCGCCCTAGCAGGAGATTCTGCGGATAATATTCCTGGCGTGCCAGGTATTGGCCCGAAAACAGCCTTGGAGTTGCTCAATACCTATGGCGATTTGGAAGGTGTCTTAGAACATGCGCCAGAGATAAAACAAAACAAACGCCGCGAAAATTTGATTGAGTTTGCCGATGATGCACGGCTTTCCTACAGACTCGTTGCACTTGATATGCAAACACCACTACCGCTTGCATTAGATGATCTTGTCAGCCAAGCCCCTAATCGCGCTGCGTTGGCAGAATTGTTTAAAAAACTTGAGTTTCGACGTTTAACCAATGAATTTAATGATGAAAACGAAGTTACCCCCAGTGAGAAATCTCAAAAAGAGGATTTTAAGCCCACAAAAAGTTTAAAAGCCCGTATCGATCATTTGGTCGATACAGAAGATAAATTACAACAATTAATGACTCAACTCCATCAAGCCAAACTTATTGCAGTCGATACTGAAACCACATCGTTGAACTGCCATGATGCGGAGTTAGTTGGTTTATCCTTTGCTGTGCAAGAAGGTGAAGGCTGGTATGTACCCATTGCCCATCGCAGTGGCGATTTATTAGCGCCCACACCCAAACAACTTGATAGGGAAATTATTCTAAAGGCTATTACACCTATTTTAGAGGATGCGAATAAAGCCAAATGTGGACACAATCTTAAATACGACAGGCAAGTATTGCGTCGAGCAAGCATCACACTGCGCGGTATTGAAGCAGACTCGATGTTGCTGGCTTATGTTGATGAGCCGGGGCAGTCCGCCAAAATGGATAATGTTGCCAAAAAGTATTTAGATCACGATTGCATCGCTTATGAAGATGTTGCGGGCAAAGGCGCGAAGAAAATCACTTTTGATTTGGTGCCCATTGATATTGCCGCCCCTTATGCTGCTGAAGATGCTGAAATCACACTGCGTTTAACCAATACCTTAAAAGAAAAGCTCGCTTCGCTAGCAACACGGCATGACGAAATTGAGCTGCCCTTAGCCGCCGTACTTGCAGATATGGAATGGACAGGCGCACATATTGATGCACCACAATTGGCAATATTATCTGAGCAATTTGGCACGCAAATCAGAGAATTAGAAAGCCAAATTCATACCGCTGCAGGTGAAGAATTTAATATCAATTCTCCCAAACAATTGGGTGTATTACTCTTTGAAACATTGGCAATTGAAGGTGGTAAAAAAACCAAATCAGGGCAGTGGGCAACAGGGCAAGAGGTGTTGGAGAAACTTTCTGATGTGCATGAAGTTCCGCGCTTGATTCTTGAGGTGCGCGGCTTATCCAAGTTAAAATCAACCTATACCGATGCCTTACCCAAGCTGATTCACCCTCAAACAGGACGTGTGCATACCTCATACAACCAAGCAGTCACTACAACGGGTCGTCTATCATCTTCCGATCCAAATTTACAAAATATTCCTATTCGTACCTCAGAAGGGCGTGAAATTCGCAAAGCTTTTATTGCTGAAGAAGGAAATATTTTGATTGCTGCGGATTACTCGCAAATTGAATTGCGTTTGATGGCACATTTTTCTCAAGATGCGAATTTAATGCAGGCATTCGCTGATGGGCGAGATATTCATGCCGCCACGGCTGCTGCGGTGAATCAAGTTACGCTTGAAGAAGTCACGGGTGAAATG
>JALUXZ010000216.1 GCA_027018935.1 Mariprofundaceae bacterium | reverse complement strand
CGCAACACATCAATCACATATTTCATACCATAAGATTGCTGCAAACGGTATACACAAGACAAGGCTTTCTGCGCATCTACCGTGGCATCATACACCTTGGGAGGATTCAAACAGACATCACAATTAGCACATTGTTTGTCGTAATCTTCGCCAAAATAATTCAGCAACACTTTACGCCTGCATATCACAGCTTCAGAAAACTGAATCATGGCATTCAGCTTGTGCAACTCGATGCGTTTTTGCTGCTCATTCTCCTGCTGGTCAATAAAGTGCCGCAACGTAATAATATCCTGAGTGCCCGATAACAATAAAGCCTCTGAATCCAAGCCATCACGTCCAGCACGACCTGTTTCCTGATAATAACCTTCAATATTCTTCGGCAAATCATAATGCGCCACAAAACGCACATCGGGTTTATCAATACCCATACCAAATGCCACCGTTGCAACCACCACATCAATCTGATCACGTAAAAAACGCTCTTGCACATCAATACGCACATCGGCGTGCAGCCCAGCATGATAGGCAGCCACCTTCACCCCACGTTCTTGTAATTTATCCGTTAATTGCTCTACACGCTTGCGGCTTAACGCATAAATAATGCCTGATTCACCTTGGTATTTATGCAGGAAGTCAAACAACTGATCAAATGGTTTATGCTTCTCCAATACCTGATAACGAATATTGGCACGGTCAAAGCTGCTCACATACGCATTTGCCTTTTCCAAGCCCAATACATGTAAAATATCCTTACGCGTTGGCGCATCGGCAGTGGCTGTTAATGCCAAGAGTGGCACATTAGGAAAGGCTGTGCGCAAAGCGCCAAGTCGCGTATATTCTGGGCGAAAATCATGTCCCCACTGCGATACACAATGCGCCTCATCAATGGCAAATAAGGCAATATCAATATCTTCCAAACGCGCGATAAAATCATCCGCCAACAAACGCTCTGGTGCAATATACAATAAGTCCAACTCATGGTTATGCAGCTTTGCCAAGACCGAACGTGCATCCTTCGATGATAAAGATGAATTATAAAACGCTGCCGCAACCCCATTGGCTTGTAATGCATCAACCTGATCTTTCATCAAGGAAATCAATGGTGAAATAACAACACCCACACCCTTGCGCAGCATCGAAGGAATCTGATAACACAGAGATTTACCACCACCAGTCGGCATCAAGACAAAGCAATCCTTGCCTGCAAGGCAATCTTCAATAATCGCGTGTTGATTGCCACGAAAGCTTTCGTAACCAAAGCGTTCCTGCAATATTGTTAATGCTTGTTTGATTCTCTGCTCCCATAGCTATAAATCATAGCTAACTTTATAAAATTGGTTATTTTTTGTAAAAAAATAGTAACTATTCAGCATGCTTCCAAGCCCCTTCTCCCATTGAGGGGAGAAGGTTGGGATGAGGGGTGATTCCCTCAAACATCAACGAGAATCGTTATATATATACAAACCCACACCCCAGCCTTCTACCACAAAACACTCTCTCTTGCTGAGCAATTCACCTTATCCCTTAAAAGGGCTAGGCAGGACGATGCTGAATAGTTACAAAAAATAGAAAATACTAAACTAATTGCATTTAAACTCATTAAAAATACCCTAAAATGCTTTTTTACACAAGTTACAGATTATTCTTCTAATTGTTGCAAGTTTTGTTTCTGTTGTTGTTCAATAGCTTTTATTTGCTGTTTCATGGCATTGCCCTGCTCAATCATATTGCTACCAGTAAGCTCGCGCGCTGTTTCATCGCCTGCCTCTTTTGCTTGTTCACAAGCAGCCAATAAAAAAACTATTGATACCATACATAATACTTTTCTCATGCTTACCCCTCCGATTGAAACATCTCTAAATGAAGCTTTTTCACTTGCCCCATCCACATGGTATGTTCGGTATGGTCTTTTAAATCATCACCCGTATTGGCATGAACAAACACGATTAAACCATTTCGATTCAAAGCCAACCATGGAATTATCTCACCAAAAACTTTAGGCTGAAATGTCAGCTGACAGCTCCACTTTGGATGTGGCCCAATAGGCAGTTTATGCATGCGTCCAATAGATATATCAAACCTTTTACCTGCCTCATTACACAAGAGCAATGCCTGTTCATAGGATGATACATCATAGTAAACATGCGCATGAAAAGATTTAATATTATTCACAAGATAGCTCCACTAAGACAATAAAATAACTGGCCACACAGGCCACGTCATAAGAAGCCCTAATCTCTCTGTCCAATAAGATTGAAGCTCCTCAGTATCAGATAGGTCATCTGTCTTTATACTACCTCTCCTTATCTCATTATGAAAACTATACGAATTAATAGAGTAGCTATTACCTGTTTTATCCACGAACACTGGTTCCAATGTTGTTCCAAAGTCTGCAAAGGACACGCCCATCTCACTCATAGTCATTTCAACAGGGCTACTAAAAACCTTCAGGGGCTTAAGAAGCATCTCCCCCACTTTAACGTTCGCATAGTCTCTAAGCGCATCAGGCTCAATGAGGGAGTAATGCTTAGAACCTACGAACTGAACATAGCCCCACCCTTTTGCAAGCGTAACCTTAGAGCCTAAACAGGGATAAAATAGAGTACTGTGTGATTTATCTATGAATATGGGAGAGCAAAATAAAAGCAAAAGTGCTATTAGGTACGTCTTTTGTGGCTGGTTAAAGACTTTTAACAACTTGACGTACACAACCACAAATGGAATTGCCATTACAAACCATGAAAAGCCATTATTAACGGCTCCCCCTAAAATAAAAACAGCACACACGATGAGAAGCATAATAGTAATTATTTTATCAGAACGACATTTCAACCAAACATGCATTGAAAATGATCCACATCAATCTTCCTTGCAGAGCCAAAACCGCCTACCCATTGTATATCGCTGGGCACCATTTGAAAAAGTTTAAAATCAGCAAAAGAGAATAGCTGTTCTGCATCAGAGATACGTTCTAAATAAATTTCTTTAGAAACATTCAGTAGCGCATCAGGCACAAGCTCAATCTTTCCCTGCATGCTTAACCTAGGCAATGCCAACGGTGATTGATATTCTGTTTCAGGCGTGCATATCATAAAACCAACATGGGATTGATTGAGAATATTTTTACTGTGTCTGGCTAGACTTGAAAGGTGAAGCAAAATATTACCCTGATACATGGCAAAAGGTGCCATCGATGTTTCAGGACCATGTTCCCCTTGTGAGGCAAGAAAACCAATGCGACATTGCTGCAACAATTGTGAGACTTCTTCTTGCCAATTTTCAGCCATTACATTTTATACTGGCGTTGCAAATCACGCTTAATATCTTTCTCTTTCTGATCCTGGCGCTTATCATAACTTTTCTTACCTCGCGCCAATCCGACTTGCAGTTTGGCATAACCACGCTCATTGAAATACATTTTTAAAGGCACAAGTGTTAAACCCTTTTCTTTTAGCTTACCCACCAGCTTCATTTGCTCTTTTTTATGCATGAGCAATTGGCGCGAACGCGCTGGATCCGATGGGTTATTCATATAAGCTGGTTTGTATGGGTTGATATGACAGCCAATAAGTAACAACTTGTCCGCACGAATAAGGCAATGCGCTTCTGCCAAATTCGCCTGCCCTGAGCGAACCGATTTCACCTCAGGTCCAGTCAAAACCATGCCCACCTCGTAGGTATCTAAGATATGATATTCATGCCGCGCGCGACGATTCAAAATAGCCATGCCGCAATACTATATTTTGCTTTGCTACTCGTCAGTTAAAATGATTTCTAAGCGTGAACCACATAAAAAAAGGCGACCCAAAGGTCGCCTTTCAAAATTCATTAATGAACCCAATGGCTCAATTATATTTTATTTAAGAAATAGATTTCAAGAAAGCAATAACTGCATCGCCCTTCGCACCACACATCTTCTGTGGAGGCATTTTAGTTCTCGCTTTTGGATCACCCGTAAACTCTTTGATTGCATCTTTGGAATTACAAATCCACTTGCGAAGATGATCTTCATCCCAAGTCCAATTTGCATTCTTTAATGCTTTACTATGTTTCTTAAAGCCAGATTTACCTGCAGCACGACCAACCACACCTTGTAAATGAGGTCCAACTTTATCCTTCATAGTAAAATTATGGCAAGCTTTACACTTACCTTCTGGGCCAGCTACAGCTTCAGTTGCAACAAAACCACTCATCATAAACGCAACTGCTGCTGCAATCATCAATGTTTTTTTCATAATATCTTCTCCCCAATCATTAAAAGCAATTTAAACGCGCGATAAACCAAGACAACAAGCAACTTTCACGCTTTATCTGTATATATTCTTAGAAAAAGGAAAAGCAACAAACAACAGCAATCCCTCATCACCTATAACTCAAGCAATCTTATAAATTGAAAAGGTGCCCGTAAGGGCACCTTTTCATCTTCTGTTTATTTAGAAAAAACTTCGTTTGCTAAATCTAGGTAAGTAAATTTACCAGCTTCAACACGTTTTTTAATCAATTTTTTGTACTGAGATGACATCATCTTAGCTTTTTTATGATATTTTTTGTAATTAGCATTGTTTTCATCACCTGCAATATGTCTATCTTCAACTGCAAAGCCAGATTCCCATACTTTCGCCAATGTCGCTGCATCACCATAAGCTGCTTGAATGTTTTTAAACGCTGGCCCAGTCGCATTTTTATCTACTTTGTGACAAGCTTTACACTTGTTAGTCAAACCTCCTGCAACAGCTTCAGTTGCAACAAAGCCGCTCATCATAAACGCAGCCGTTGCTGCAATCATTAATGTTTTCTTCATAGTAAAAACTCCTCCTCGAGAATTAGAAGCGACTTGCTACCGCAATTCCGCCAATGGTGCAACACTACAACCAGCATGGAATAATGAGCAGATGAAGATTCTACACCCTTAAGGGGAGTCACTACTCCCCTTGCTTGGCAACCGTAAATAATAGACCTTCATTCCCACAGCCCACTTCCACAGTAGCTCCCATGCCAGCCTCTCCAGATACCAGCAGGCGAGCAAGCGGTGTTTCCATAGCTTGTTGAATAAAGCGTTTCATCGGTCTTGCACCATATACAGGATCATAACCTTCCTTAGCCAAATACCTCATGCCATCATCACTCACAGATAATTCAACCTGCTGTTGTGCCAAACGCTGCTGCAATTGTGCCACAAACAAAGATGCAATTTTTTCCACTTCCTGCATAGAAAGGGGTTTAAATAACACAATGTCATCCACCCGATTTAAAAACTCAGGTCGAAAATTACTGCGCAATGCAGTCATAACTTGCTCACGGCATGCTTCTGTGATTTCACCTGATTCAGCGACACTTTCGAGCAACATATCACTGCCCATATTACTGGTCATCATCACCACTGTTTCTTTAAAGCTCACCGTACGCCCTTGGCTATCAGTCAAACGCCCATCATCCAAAAGTTGTAATAATATATTAAACACATCGGGATGCGCTTTTTCAATTTCATCAAAAAGAAGCACGCAATAAGGCTTGCGGCGCACAGCTTCTGTAAGCTGACCGCCTTCTTCAAAACCTACATAGCCTGGAGGTGCTCCCACCAAGCGCGAAACTGAATGTTTTTCCATATATTCAGACATATCAATACGTACCATGGCATCTTCTGAATCAAACAATTGATTTGCCAACGTTCGTGCCAATTCTGTCTTACCAACACCTGTTGGACCTAAAAATATAAACGAGCCAATCGGGCGATTAGGATCTTTAATACCAGCCCTCGCCCGCAACACCGCATCGGATACTGATTGCACAGCTTCATCCTGCCCAATGACCCGAGCATGCAATGCATCTGCCAAACGCAATAATTTCTCTCGTTCGCCTTCCATCAAACGCATCACAGGAATACCTGTCCAGCGCGCCACAACTTGTGCAATTTCTTCTTCTGTCACTTCTTCTTGCACCATCGCACTGCTGGAAGATTCAATACCCTCAGCATCAACCAGTTCTTTCTCTAAAGCTGGCAATGTGCCATGCCTTAATTCAGCAACCTTGTTTAAATCATAAGCCCGTTCTGCAGCTTCAATATCCAAGCGCACCTGCTCAATTTGTTCACGTAATGTTTGCACTTTGCCCAAGGATTCTTTTTCAGCATCCCATTGAGCTTGCATCGCATCGCGTTGCTCTTTCAAATCGGCAAGCTCCTGTTGCAATACGCCTAAACGCTCTTTACTTGCTTTATCTTTCTCTTTCTTCAAAGCCGTTTCTTCAATTTCAAAACGCATGGTTTTACGCGTTACTTCATCCAATTCAGCTGGAACGGAATCAATTTCAGTACGAATAGATGCACAAGCCTCATCCAATAAATCAATGGCTTTATCGGGCAAAAAGCGGTCTGAAATATATCTATCCGATAATGTTGCCGCAGCCACAATCGCTGCATCTTGAATGCGCACTGCATGATGAAGCTCAAAACGCTCTTTCAATCCACGCAGAATCGAAATGCTATCTTCCACATCCGGAGCCTCGACAAGCACAGGCTGGAAACGTCTTTCTAAAGCAGCATCTTTCTCAATATATTGGCGGTATTCATTGAGTGTGGTTGCACCAATACAATGCAGCTCACCACGCGCCAACATAGGCTTGAGCATATTACCGGCATCCGATGAACCTTCTGTCTTGCCCGCACCAACAATGGTGTGCAATTCATCAATAAACAGAATAATACGACCTTCGGCTTCTTTGATTTCTTTAAGTACAGCTTTTAAACGCTCTTCAAATTCTCCACGGTACTTCGCCCCAGCCATCAACGAGGTCATATCCAATGAAAAAATGGTGCGTTGTTTCAAACCTTCAGGCACATCTCCTGATAAAATACGCTGCGCCAAACCTTCAGCAATGGCGGTTTTACCCACACCTGGCTCGCCAATCAATACAGGGTTATTCTTGGTTTTGCGTGATAAAATACGAATCACACCACGAATTTCTGCATCACGCCCAATCACAGGGTCCAATTTCCCTGCTCGCGCCATGTCCACCAAATCTGAACCATATTTGGACAATGCCTCATAGCTGGCTTCTGGATCTTCCGAGGTTACCCGCTGATGCCCACGCACGGCTTCCAGAGCTTGCATAAAACGCTCGCGTGTTACTGCTAACTCTTTAAAAATTCGCCCCACATCCGTTGTGTCCAATTCTGAAATAAATGCCAGCAAGATATGCTCAACTGAAACATATTCATCATTCAGGGCTCGCATCTCATCTTCAGCTTTGGCGAATAATTGTTGTAAACGTTGGGTGATATAGACCTTATTCGCTTCAGATGCACCACCAGATACTTTAACGCGTTTGGCTAATGCCTGTTGTAATTTGGCATTCAAAAGATCACTCGAAATATCTAATTTTTCCATCAAACGTGCTGTCAAACCATATTGCTGAGCAAGCAGCTCTACCAATAGGTGTTCACCATCCACTTCCTGATGGCTCAAACGTGCCGCCAATGTCTGTGCAGATGCCAGTGCTTCACGCACTTTTTGTGTCATACGATTCATATCCATAAGTTTCATTACCTCGCTACTTCCTTCTATAGGGTCATGAAAGCTCGGTATTCAAGGGTTTTCTTAAACTTAAGGGCACCTCGAAAAAACCTCGGTACTTCGCCAAACTTGTGCTTTTCACCCCTAGCTGCGTTGAATAAAAATGGACAATAGCGATGCTATGACTCATTTTATTGCGCCTTGCTATGAGCGAAAATCAACGTCGTTTAACTCGTGCGAGGTTTTTCGAAGTGCCCTTAAGGTTTTGGAAGCTCCACCACAATCACGGAGAGATTGGCTCCCAACACAGGATTTGAATTAGCGATTTCGACCAATAAATCATCTTCGCCTGTTGGGTTGTCAAAGCTATAATGAAACTCATGATCACCCACCGCATAACTACGAACTTGTTTCACCATCTTCTCAACATCACCCTCAACACGTGAAATGGTAAAGGTTAATGGCCCTACTGAATCAGAGACCAAGGTTATTTGATATAAACCTGCACGTTCGGGCATATCAAAAAATTCACGTAATTTTTGATATGGTGAAATACTAACATCCCGAAAATATAGATAATCCTCTTGCTCTGTTGCCATGGCAGGGCTTACCAGCAGGGCACACAATAATAAGAGCCACAGGCGCATCATTCTTC
>JALUXZ010000215.1 GCA_027018935.1 Mariprofundaceae bacterium | reverse complement strand
AAGAAAGCCCGTAAATGTATCAGCTGTTATATCTTCCAAATCAAAGCCCGTTTGACTGGTGAATGCTTCATTTACATAAACAAACTGACCACCAGAAAAATATGGATCATAGCTTAAATAACCCATGGTTGTATGCGAAATTGCAGATGCCAACTGTGAATTTTTTTGCATTGCGTTGCGAAGCGGTGCAACAAACAACCCGTAAACTGTAAATCCAGTAATAGCGGTGAGTAAAACTGCATCCATGCCATTCAATACCTCAGAGCTAAAAAAGGCAGCAAGATTCGCATGCTCAATGGTATACATAATCGCTAACTCAGATGAAAGCACGATAACTATCAAAAGAATAATTGCTTGAAATGAATTCAACTTACTCATCCGTACATTATAACCATAAACAATACAGGTGTATAGATTCCTTTCATATCTTTTTAATAAATTCATATACAAATAAGCATAAATATCATTTATTACACCTTCATGACTACAGCGACTGAAGTATTGATTACTATTTTTACATCATACCACGAAGCTCAGGGCAATCGCATTAAAATATGCTTATCCACGTCCTTAAATAGAGGGCACCTCAGAAAGTTATTTTTTACATTTTTTACCACAGAGGAACAGAGGACGCGGAGGAAAGCATATGAGCTAGCATGCTTACGCCCTTGTTCAATATGCGCCGAAACGTCAGCTTTCAAAAGGTTGAGCGCAGTAACACGCGCCCTTTTGAAAGCTGTAAGTGGAGGAAACGAGCATATTGCTAAGGTGCCCTTCTTTGATTCTTTCTTGGGCATGCAAGAAAGAATGAAGTATTTGCTGTAAGGTTTTAGCTTCTTTCACCTCTATAAGCTTGCATTCAATGGAATGCATGGCGATTATTTTTGTTGAAATATATACGTTTCTTAGTTTCTGGGGGAACTCTAAATATTAGTTGTTTCCTAAAGTGTACAAAAAAAAATCGTCATTTCCGAGGTTTTTATCGGAAATCCATGGTTTAAGTAGATCCCCGATAGAAGCATTCGGGGATGACGGATTGGAAGGCATTTGAAAAACATAATGAAACACTTATCTTTTAATACGATTGCCCTGCCACGAAGCTGGCTAGCCATTGATAAATGCAATACGAATCCAATAAAATAGCTCACGAATCAGAATGTATTACAAACCTCTGAATGCGATGATTACCCCAATCAGTAATATAGACTTTGCCATCTCGACTTGCAGCTACACCAGTCGGACCAGAGAATTCCCCTTGTTCAACACCTTTGCTACCCCATGCTTTAATAAAACGCCCTTCATCATCAAATTGCTGAATGCGATTATTATAAAAATCCGCGACAAACAAATGATTATCAGCATCGACAGCAATGCCAGAAGATACTCGAAAACGACCGCCCCACAAACCCATACCTCCGATACTGCGAACAAAACCACCTTGAGAATCAAATACTTGTACGCGGTTATTGTAAGCATCAGAAACGTACACTAAATCATCGAATCCTATGGCAATGCGTGACGGATAATAAAACTCACCCTTGTGATTATCCGAAATAAGGAAGTTTAGCGCCGAACGCACCACATTGACCTTGCCTTGTTTGCCCCAAGTACTAATAAAATGTCCATCAGGTGAAAATGTCTGAATTCTATGATGATATTGATCCACCACATAAACCAAGCCTTTAGCATTCACAGCAATATCTACTGGCGATTCAAACTCACCCAGCTTATCACCAGCCTTACCCCATGCCGTGATAAGCTTACCCTTGTTATCGAAGTGAAATACTTTATCCAAATCATAATCTGTCACCCATACTGTATCGTCAGGCGCAATGGCAATACCAGCAGGCTTTTCAAACAAGCCCTGACCAAATGCCAAAACAAAATCACCATCTGTAGTAAACTTCTGCACCCGATTATTTCGCACATCGGTAACATAAACAAAGCCTTGCGTATCCACAGCTACATCAAAAGGTTCGTTGAATTGCCCATGTGCAGAACCCAAACCACCCCAAGTTTGCACATTGCTAGGATTATCAGTACAAGCAGACAACAATAAAAGAAGTAATAAAACAGCATATTTACGCATATTAATGACGAGCAATATCGCGTGCTGTAAAACCTGCTTTTTTAACTGCCTGACGTAATGCTTGATTATCAACGTGCATATCTGACTGTATAATAACGGTTGCTTTGCCTGTCTTCATATCAATATCGACAGATTCAATACCTTTCACTTTTTTCAAATTCTTCTCAAGTCCATAGGCACAAAATGGACAAGATAGCCCATCAACCTGAATCGTGGCTTTTTGGCTTGTAGCATCGCCTGCAACCACACTGCCGAGTGATATGAACCATAACAGAAAAACAACCAATACATTTCGTAATATACGCATAAACACCTCTTAAAAATTCCAGCGCATGCCAGCAGACCAAACCCAGTCCGTTTCCAGTGCAGTGCCATTGAGTCGTTGTACAACAGGTAATTGAATCGCAGTTTCCAATACATACCTACGCGTTACATATTGCAACCCAGGCACAAGATTCCACCTCGTTCCACCACTGTTTATATCAGTCGTTCCTGCAAGCTTATTCTTTCCATTCCAAATCAAATTGGATTCAAGTACAGCATAAATAAAGGCAGGCACACCCACATCATCCAGCGATTGCGGCACAATTCGATATTGAAAAGAAGCATCGAACCTAGCCTCATCACCAAATTCAAAACCTGATGCTTTACTATTTAGCTGATAACTGGCTGCGGCATCAAGCTCCCAATCCAATGTTTGACGGGTCAATGTGATGCCAGCAAAAGGATCCCATGAGCCAGACCCTGATTGCAAAGGTCGCGGCAACACACCCAAAGCATCGCGCTTATTATGCGCGCCTGTGGGTACTTTAAGCCCTGCAAAAGGCGCGATACGCAAGGTATCGCCAGGCTTATCCACCTGATAAATGGTATAACGTGCAAAAAATTTACCATCACCCAAACCGTTCGTTTGGCGACGAACACGTTTATTAGCTATGGTTATATCCATACGTTTATCCACATAAGGCAATACACCAAACAGTGCCAATTTAGGACTAAAACCATAAGCCAAAACAAGTGGCACAGCTGTAACCATCAAATTTCTATTTTGGCTTGTTATATCACCTGTTTTACGCGTTAATTTCACTTGTGAGCGAAGAATTCCAACACCTTCAGATACTGGCAATGCGCTATTGAATGTAATCGGTCCAGCATGGGATATATCGACAGTGGAAATATTTAAAAGCAAAACAACCATCCACAGGCTATGTGTCTGAATTTTATAATTTAACATTTTTTAGCTTTTTGTATGGGTGGACATGGCACATCACCATAGGAGCAAAAAACACAGCAATCACCTTGTTTCGGTTTAAGCACTGTCTGGCAGCCCTCACACTTATAAAACCACTGGCAAGCATCAGTCGGCATCACTTCTTTTTTACGATGTCCGCATTTAGGACAGGTAATCGTTGATTCAGCCTGCATGCGCCTTTTCCATTTTTTGTAAGTTACCCCAACAACAGCGTGCAGATGGGTTTTTCACTTCACAAGCACATAATGCATCCTTGGTTTGTTCAAGAATAAAATCATTGATACTGGCGGCAGTCTGATTACCTAGAGCATCTTGATATGCCTGAACTGAAATATCAAAACAGTAACAGAGCATGTCTTTATTAGGCGGCTGAAACACACGCAATTTATCTCTCTTAATCATCTCAGTGTTTGAAAAATAAGCCGTCTCACAATCTGTATTATCACAGAAATAATAATCTTTATCAGGCAAATTTTGGTTTTCAGGGAACTGCACATGATGCAACAAAGTTCGCATACCAACAGAGAAGCATGTTGCCTCACACTCTGGGCATGTAAACTTCCTGTTCTTTACTGACTTTCTATCACAACATCCCATTAAATTTTCCCTCTATCTTTGCGAATAAATGCGTAAATCGTTAACAATGTAAATACAGCCAATGAAGGAATAAGTACGGCATCCAAGTGTCCTACCCAAGCAGCCAAACCAACTGCTCCAAACAAAATAACCAGTATTGGTGTAAAACAGCACAAGGCAGATATAAGCATACCAATCAAACCCGTTTTTAATAATGTTGATGTTTTCATCATACGCTCCGTTTTCCCTAATGGCATGAAGGGCAGTTCATAACAAACCAAACCACAATAGCAATTGCCGCGATACCAATAATGACATTCAAAACAAGTGATCCATTGACCTGTTTTTCTTCTGACTTATTCATTGTTTTGCGGCTGTGATGGTTGCTGGATAGCCTAGTTTGGTAATCGCCTGTGCAATCGCTTGCGGTGATTGTTCGCTATCTTCATATACAACCGTCGCCAATGACGTATTCATATCAACCGAAGCAGAGTGCACACCCTTCATTTGCATAGCACGATGTCGCACACTAATTGGACAAGTACCACACGTCATACCCGCAACATGCATGCTTACGGTTTGTTCCTGAGCCCATCCTTGTTGTGTAGATATAGCCGCGAATGAGAGAAATGCGATAGTTAATAATATTTTTTTCATCAGTAATTCTCCTTATTTGATAAGATAGGGTAGCAGAGCTGGTGAGACCAAAAGAAAAATAGCAATCCCACCCAACACCCATAAAAGCACAGGTTTCTTTGGCGGACATCCCTTGGCAACACACACTTTTCTTCCTTGCCAGTGCTGCCATCCAGCCCAAGCAATCAGGGCAAGTGTCATCACCGCAAATATCGGACGATAGGGTGTCATCGCTATAAATGCCGATGCAGAACCCAAACCAAGGAACACCACAATCAATGGTCCTATGCAACAAGCTGATGCCAAACCTCCAGCTACCATTGCAGCAACCAGCGGTGTACGTTCTTTTTTTGTTTCAGTGTTATTCAACTTTATTCCTCCTGTCTCGTATCTTCCAATGAAGCCAAAATAGGGCATGGATCATTATCTGCGGAGTTTTCACACTGCACTGCCAATTCAAGCAACGTTTGGCGCATATGGGATAGTTTTCGAATTTTTACGTCAATTTCTTGTGCCTTTGCCTCAGCAACGCTTCGCACTTCAATGCAAGCACGCCCATCTCTACGCAATGCGAGTAATTGTCCAATTTCATCCAGTGTAAAACCAAGCTCTTTTGACTGTACAATAAATTTCAAACGTATGGCATCATGTTTGTGATATTGCCTATAACCAGAAGCCGAACGTGCAGACTTTGGAATCAACCCACGCTTTTCATAATAACGCACCGTATCAATGGGTACGCCCGTCATTTTAGATAACTCACCAATCTTCATAGGCGAATAATAAACCATGGAGTATACTCTAGAGTCAAGCCTATTTTAATCCACAAAGGGGCCATGCTGATAAATTGGTTCACCATGTGGTCTGCCAAAACACCACATCACTCGGCTATGTTTAACTGCTAACAGTTCAAGCGCTTCTTCATGCTCAATAAAAGCCGCTTGCCCTGTATGCAATGTCTCTGTATTTAATGTTAAAGAACCTTCCACTACATAAACAAAACCACGAAAATCATTAGCAATCGACTTTTTCCAGCGAACACCTTTCCCTAGAGCAACATCCAAGTATTCAACATCGGTTTTAAGCTGAATAGAGCCGCCCCCACCTACAATGGTATGAATATTCACACCATCTTGTTCAGTCCCAGCAATCACATCCACCTGTTGATAATCAGGCTCAACACTTTTCAATCGCTGGGGCAAATTAATCCAAAGTTGAATACCCACAGCTTTTTTATCGGGCATCTCAGAATGAACAATGCCTTTACCCGCAGTGAATCGCTGCGCACCGCCACCAAAAACAGTGCCTTGATTGCCAAGGTTATCCTTATGTTTCATGCCGCCATCAAACATATAGGTAATGGCTTCAAAACCTCGGTGCGGATGATTTGGAAAACCGCCTCCCGCAATATCAAAGTGATCCCAAAGTACAAATGGGTCGAAGTTGCGTAAATTAGCAACAGGCATCAGGCGTTTCACTTCCACACCATCACCCTCAGGAACTACCGTGCTACTTTGAATAGATATTGTCATGTCTCCCCCCCCTTTAAAATGCCATTGCCCCATGTGCCTGCAAAGAAATTCTCAGACATCGGTTGACGTTTACGCGCCGCAAGTTCAACGGACTTCAAATCATCATTCAGGACATCTGCATCACCTTGATAACCCAGCGCAATCGCCGCCATCGGCGTAAACTGCTCTGGAATTTTCAGTGTCTCCCTCGCTTTTTCGCTATCAAAACCACCCATTTGATGACTAATCAGCCCCAAAGATGTGGCTTGCAGACACAAACTTATACTGGCTTGCCCCACATCATAAGCAGCCCAACGATTCGCCTTACCATTGGCACGAAACACAGAATCAGCACATGCCAACATCAATACAGGTGCATGTTTTGCCCATGCTTGATTGCCTGGCACAAGCAGTGCCAGCATATTTTCCCATGCAGACTCATCTTCAAAGCGATTACTCACCACAAAACGCCAAGGCTCATCACCAAAACAACTCGGTGCCCAGCGCGCCGCCTCCAAGACCGAAAGAATTTTTTCTTGCTCAATAGGTTTGTTTGCATCAAATGCACGTGGACTCCAACGCCCAGCAATCATATCATGCACTTCTATCACAGGATTCTTCATCATCTCACTCATAACAACCCTCCTTGTTCAATATTTCACACTCACTGCACGACATAATTGCTGCATCAACGGTGTTGCTGTTTCAAAATAGCTGCCAATCAAACCCACCAAATCATCTTGCAAAATCAATTCAGGCATAAGCGGTGCAATGGCAATAAAATCTTTGCGTTTTAAATCCTCAATCATGGGGTGATCCATGGGATAACCTTTGGGGGCACGCTTTAAACTATCGCCTGCCAAAGAAAAGGCTTTGTTTAAGGCTTTATCATTGAGCGCGTCTTGCCAACGCGTTGGATGAGCATCGATATAAGTGCGAATCTTCTTTAACGTTTCACTATCAGGGTGCCAAATCCCTGCTCCAACAAATGCTTCTCCCGCTTCAATATGCAGGTAAAATCCTGGTGCATGCACGTCTTTACCCAACTCATGGCGAAACTGAATACCAATATTGGTTTTGTATGGTTGTTTGTTTTTTCCAAACCGAACATCCCGATACACCCGCATCAATGAGCCACCAACTTTTTTATCCACAGCTACAAAATGCGGTGCAAAGCGCGCCAGCTCAGGCTTCATGGCGCGAATAAAATCCAAGGCTGGCTCACGTACCATGGCTTCATACTCATGTTTGTGTTCATGAAACCAATCACGATTGTTATTTTCACCCAGTCTACTTAAAAATGAAAACGTATCTTCGCCAAAGAACTCCGCCATTACTGGCGCACACCTTCAATAGACATATATAATTCCACATTTTCTGCCACGGCTCCAAGCATGGATGATTTTAACATCTTATAATCGGATAAATGCAAGGTTGTCCGTGCTTCAAAACCACGACGATAACCACCCCAAGGATCTTTACCCGTACCAATTTGCATCACATCCAATTGAATGCTTTTCGTAACACCGCGTAAGGTAAACTTGCCCATCATAATACCTTTCCCGTCACCTAAGTCCTTGTACGATGTACTCACGAATGCCGCTTTAGGGAATGTTGCTACATCGAAAAAATCACCACTGCGCAAGTGCTTATTTCTTTCTGCATGGTTGGTATCCAAACTGCTTACATCAATCTCTGCCCGCACACTATTGTTGCTTGGCTGTGCTTCATCATAAACGAAGCTGCCATTAAATGTTTTAAAACTTCCAAGCAACCAACTGTAACCCAAATGTTTTATCTTAAATTGAATAAAGGCATGTTGCCCTTTAATATCAAAATTATAATTTTCCGAAGCCTGTGCAGGCAAGCTCACACTTAAACCTATGACTAATGCCAATAAATATTTTAATTTCATACTCTCTCCTTTTATTTAAAACTATTTGGTAGCTATTCAGCATGCTTCCAAGCCCCTTCTCCCATTGAGGGGAGGAGGTTGGGATGAGGGGTGATTTTTTCAAACATCAACGAGAGTCGTTTTATAGAATAGTTACAAACTATTTTATTTCAAACCTATACCCAACATCCGCAATAATGTCTTATCTTTATCAATAAAATGATGTTTCATAGCTGCCCCAGCATGTGCCGCGGTCAAAACCATCACCAACCAAGCAACATAAC
>JALUXZ010000214.1 GCA_027018935.1 Mariprofundaceae bacterium | reverse complement strand
GTGTTTCCAAGGATAATGTTGCAGTCCATTGATGCTTTGTGGGGAAATCTGTGATGGTCAAACAGCAACCATCAACTGCCACCGAATCACCCAACTGCCAGTTGGACATATCTAAGCTGGTTTCAAAGCTCATATGGCTTTGCTGCTGTTCGTGGGTGATGTTTCGGATAGTTCCGACATCCTGAATAATTCCTGTAAACATAAGTCTTCCTTAAAAGGGTAGGGGGACAGTCTGGTCATTGATGGTTAAAACGCCGTCTGCCATATGCAGTGTGCTATGCAGCATATCACCATCTTCCAGTAGCCAATCCTTTTGTAATAGTGTTTCAATATTTGCTTTTTTATCGTCAGGCACCCAAGCCCTAGGGAGCTGCACTTGCATGTCCATATGAATATGTTTCTTAATTTTTGTGAAATTCATTATATCCTGCTTGTTCAGACCTGTAAGTGTAAAATCAAATTCAGCTTGAATATCACCATCGGGCGTGGTGAGCAAAACATCGTGCAATTTGATTTCGGGTTCAGCTGCTAAAATATCAGGCAATAAGCTAAACATGCTAAAGCCCATATTTTTCATAGCTTGCTCTTGCTGTGCAACAGGCAAGGCTGAAATTTGTTGCTGCATTTCATCCAATTTTTCAAAAACACTTAGCGGAATATGATTCAGTATGATGGTGTATTTCCCAGGGCCATACTCAATGCCTTGATTCTTGATTCGCTCAACATGAAGTCTTTGTGAACTTGATACACGCTGCTGTGTATCAATAAGGATTTCTCCATTGGCATTAATACGCTCAATATAAAAGGTATTTTCTTTGTTGCGGAATGAAAGGGCGTCTGTGCTCCAATCCATATTACCCACCCAAATAACACCTTCTTTTTGTACATCAATATGGGATAAGCTTTTTCCAATGCTTGTGTGCTTATCGCCCTTGAATAGCTCAATGCCCTGCCAGTTCAATGTTCCTTGTAGTTGTTTTACGGGTAGATTGCTATGGGCTTTTAAGGTGAGCGGATGAAAGGTGATGTGTGTATTATCTTTACTGGTTTGGGTAAATTCAGGCATAGAAAGTGTGGAGCTTTGTGAGCCGTCATAGTGTAATTGGCTAAGGATGCTGATGCTTCTGCCAAGTGTTTGTGTGAATTCATTTTGCATATCAGCTGGCAGTTCAATATCAGTTTTCACATCGGCAAATCCAAACGATAGAGGGCGTTTATCTCCCCACAAAATAGGCCCTTGGCGCACGGATTGGTGTATCACGAGGTCAATGTTTTTATCACTGATTTCTGGTAAATAAAGCGATATTTTAGATAGCACATCACTATGAAACCAGCCTCGTTGAAAACTGTCTTCTATGGCATGAATCGCAGGGTTTGAGCGATAGTGCGCGGTTAATGCTTCACTGCGCTTTTCAGTAACAAAGCCGATGCCAAAAGGCACAGCCAGTATGGCAATCATGAATAATACTAAGACAGTGATTTTTTTCATCAATCTTCCCCTTCACGGTTTGCTTCTGGGAAAGCTTCCCACTCTCGCCACGCATCGAGCATGGGGAAATATAGTGCAAGTTGCAGATTGTGATGTCCCATGGCCTGTAAGGCAAGTGCATAACGCTGCAATTGGCTTTGATGACGCTGGCATTCCTCGTTAAGAAAGTGCTCTATATCGCCACCTTCATGGCTGGCAGTTTTGTAATCAATGATCCAGCGTATGCCATTTTCATCCTCAAAACTTCGATCCACAATATAATGAGAGAGGCGAGAGCCATTGAGATGGGAAATTGCCCATTCACAATGAGCATACTGATGTTTGTTCGAAAGAATCCACTTGCCACGCTCACTGTTTAGGGTGTTATTTAGCCCAGCTCGGCAGCGCTGTAGGGCAGACTCTAATATATCCCCTGATAAACCTTCTTGAATAAGTAATCGCCGCATGGCTTTAGCACTATTTTCAGAGCTCCATTGCTCAATGCCTATATTGGCAATATCTTCAAACATGGCATGCAAGACATTGCCCACAGGTGCCGCTTCCAACCCAGCCCAAGCAAAGGTGGCTTTGTTTTGTTGTTCTGAGTCAAGCGTTGGGAATGCTGCTATGGCGACTGGCATATCACGCATGCGTTGAAGTTTTGTAGCAATACTTGTGCTATCGGATTCAAGCTTTTCAAGTTGTGTTATCTCTGCGCCAAAGCAGCCTTCATCATGCTCAAGAAGCGTGTGTAAAAAAGAGCCTTTTGTGGCCGTGCCATTTTTCTCTGATACATGCCCGACAATATGTAGCTGACTCTCTGCACGGGTACAGGCAACGTAAAGCTGGCGATGCTGTTCGTGTAAATCTTTACTCTTTTCAACATTTTGAATAAATGAAAACAGCTTATCTTTGCTGCGCGTTTGTGCTTTAGGCGAGAGTAAAAACAAACCTTCGCCTTGTACAGGGGCTTCGGTGAAGGCAATCAAAGGTGCATCATTTCGCCCACTTGTTTTGCCCATGCCAGGTAAGATGACCACATCCCATTGCAGACCTTTTGCGCCATGAATGGTCATCAGTTCTACCATAGCAGCATCAGGGCTACTATTGGGAGCGGCATACAAAAATTCAAGGCGTTCATCAAAATGTCTAAAGTGAATGGAGCCTGCAACATGTTCGGATTCCAAGCTATCCAAAAGCTGTAGGACCATTTCAACATTGGTATGGGCACTACCTTTTAATAAATGCGGCATACCAAGGCGTAACCAAGCTGTTTCGATGCAATGTCGAACGGATATATGTCTGACTGTTGCCATGCAAGGTGCTAGAGCATGGGTGAGATGCTCGATGCGTAAGCGGGTGTTGGGCTGAAGTGAGGATAATAATTCGGCATCATGTAAAACTTCCCAGACTGGTTGAGAGAGATGACTGCCCAACACCTCAAAGAGTTCCTGATTGTTTAGTCCGCAACATGGCGCACGCAACAAGGCTGCCCAAGATGCTTTATCGGCGGGGTGTAACAAGGCACGTGTTAAAGCACGTAAGGTTCGAATTTCTGGCTGTGCTGCCAAGGGCAGAATCTTCACTGCACGAAATGCAATCCCTGCGCTCTCAAGGGTAGGCATGATGGCATGTAAATGTTTGCGGGTGCGAGCAAGTATGCCAACCCGTTGCCCTTGTTGACGTGCTTCTTGAATGATTTCCATGATAGCCATGGCTTCGCCTTGTGTATCTTCGCCTGTTTGTAGATGTAGATGAACATTACCAGCATGTTCACGTGCAGCTTTGGCTTGAGCATGGCATACCGCACCACTGATCGCATCGGCTTGGGCTGGAAATATTTGTGCAAAAGCATGATTGACCCAATCCACAATCTTGGGGCTAGAGCGGAAATTGCGTTGCAGGGAGCAAGCTAAAATTTCAGGCAGGTCAACATTGTTATTTGCAGCTTCTAAAAATAAACTAACTTCAGCTTTGCGAAAGCGATAAATAGACTGCATAGGATCGCCCACCATAAAGAGTGTGCGTCCATCTTGCTCCTGCCAGCCCGCAGTAAGGCAACGCAATAATTCAATTTGTAATTCAGAGGTATCTTGAAATTCATCGACCAAGATATGTTGAATACGATAATCGAGTTTTAGCAACACATCCGATGGACGACCTTGCTCATCGGATAATGCATCCAATGCACGCAGTGATATTTCAGTGAAATCTGCTGTGCCTTGTTGTGTGAATATGTTTTGCAACTCAGAAGAGGCAAGTGGTAATAGTGTGAAAAGTGCTTCTAAAACTTGCCATTGCTTATCAGAAAAATGCGGTGAATCGGGCATCTTCTGAATATCATGCCATTGCTGTGCAAGCTCGGGAATATCAGATAGATGTGAAAGAATATCTAAAATAGCACTCTTTTCTTCTTTTCTATCGGCAGGGAAGCCTTGTGTTTTGGTTACTGTTTTACGAAATGTACCACTGCCAGTGAGTAGGAAACCTGCGATAGTCTGCCATGTTTGCAGGTGTTCTATATCCTCTTCTGGCCATGCCCCAATGCTCCATAAATCCGAACCGCCATGCTCGGCTGCAAAGCTCATCAAGGCAGGTAAATCGGCTTTGTATTCCAGAGGTATAAGGGCATTACATAGTTGTAATTGATGCTCAAGATAATAGCCAAGATGATGCTCCAATAAATCACGTAAACCTTGCGTGTTACGGGCATATTCTGCGATATATTTTAGCCATTGCTCGCGGTTTTGTAGCATATTAGCGATCAGAGAAATCACTGCTGTGGTATTGTGATCTTGATGTAATAAGAGTGTCTCTACGGATGTGCGATAATGGCGTGCTGCATGATTGAGGGTGTTTTCGGCAGCTTGCTGGTACATCGCGCTGGCATGTTCACTAGGACGTGGCATATCACCCAACCCAGAAAGTAGGGGCAGCTGGCGTGCCAACATAGATGTCAGGCTATCCAAAGTCATCATGCGCAGGCGATTGGGATTTTCTAGCAACTTCCATTGCCGCTCATGCGAGCGTTGCAATACTTTTTCAGCCAAGCACCAAGTGCCCATACGATGACTTTGTTCATCATCAGGCTTGCTCATGCGTAGTGATTCCAAGACACGCGCCCGCATCTCTGCGGCAGCTTTGCGGGTGAAGGTTAGTGCCATGATTTCTTCAGGCTCTTGTGCGACTGCAAGCAGTGCCAAAATACGTTGGGTGAGCAATTCTGTTTTGCCTGAGCCAGCAGGTGCTTGCACCAGAAAGGATTGATTGGGTGAAATCGCCTGTTGGCGAACTTCGCTGCTCATGATTGTTGCTCCTTATCTGCTAATTCATCAATGCGACAAATAGCTTCGAGTTGGCAATACTTGCAGGCATCTTTATCGCGTGCTGCAACATCGCTGCGCCCCTGAATAAATTCCTCAGCCAGAGCATCAATCTGTTGCTGCCAAATGTCTAAGACAGTTTGCCAATCATCAGGTCGGCTGCGTTTACCATCGCATAAAGTGAGCCCTTTGATGCCCATATCTTCACCACTTAAACCTTCAAAACCCATATCGTCACCGCTACGAACGCTGGCGAAACTTACGGCATCTTGTGCGCCTAAATCAGCAGCCAACGCATAAATTGGCAACTGTGGTTCAGCGATGCGCTCACCAAGCCATTGGCTAGAGGATTGTTTTGCCCCTGTTTTGTAATCAATTAATAAACGATGACCATGGGCATCATTATCCATACGGTCGGCTTTAATAGTGATGGGGAAGCTGATTTTTCCCGTTGTTGGCAATGATAATTGATAGGTATTTTCCAGTGCTTCGATTTGAAAAGGGGGGCGCTGGGTTTCTAATGCTAACCATTGTTGCAATAAACCATGCATGCGTTTTTTCTCAATATCTTGGCTCTGAAAATCAACGGGTTTCTTATTCTGTAACCAAGCATGTTCAATGCTATGTCCAATGAGTTCTTGGCGTTGTTCATCACTCATGGCCAATAGTTTTTGCTGGGTGAGTAATTGTTGCCAAATATATTCTAATGCTAGATGAATCAATGAACCTTTGGTGGAAGGCTCAATGCCAGGGCTTGTCTCACCCAAGGTATCAATGCGTAAACGATGCGCTGCAAAAGCCCGAAAAGGGCAGGCTGATTGATGCTTGATAATACCTGTGCCGCCGCGAATAGAATCCATATTCTGTACAGGTACGAGCTGGCTATCATCAAAGTCTTCTGTTACCCATGTTTCAATGATTGTATCATGGCATAAAGCAGTATTGATGGGCAATGAAGTGACAAAGCTTGATGCTTGCATGCTTTGCTCATCTCGTAGTTGAGCATAACTCACCATGATATGTGGTGCGATATGCAACATTTGTTGCCATAACCATTGGCAGGATTCAAATACCAATGAACCATGCGACATGGGAATACGGTAATCTTGTTGCATACGAATGGGTAAGAAGCTTTGCGGGCGTGGGATAGGTGGGAAACTGGTGTCATCCATGCCATAAATAAGCGCATAATCAAACTGCATAGCAATGGCTTGCTGCATGTTTAATACCATGACATTGGGCAAGCTTACTGGCTGGGGTATTTTTGTTTCCGCGCAGCTAGAGCGTAAATGAATAAGAAACTGTGACCATGTACAGCTTTCTTGTATGGCATCCAAGGCAATCAATTGGGTGATGTTTTCATGCAGTGCATTCATTAATTGTATTTCGGATGAACTACGCGCACTTTCATGTGCCAACCCAGCTTGAAGAAAACCACAAGATTGTAATAGGTGCTGACAGGCTTTGATCCAATGTGCGGCAGATTGTTTTTTAGGTAGGCTTTGTTGCCATGTTATGATGCTTTCAATACAACTTTTGAAAGCAGACATGAGCTGTAACTCGGATGATTTCAAAAGGGGTTTAAGTTGGATACGATGGCGGTTTTGTTGACGGAATGTAGCTTCCAACGAGGCACGTGCCATGCGCTCTTGCTCAAAACCTCGTATCCAAGGGCAAAATAACAAAGGTGAAAAATCTTCAAAAGCCAGCTCATGATGTGCAGCTTGAGCCAGCATGTGCAGAGCTTGCTGAATCATAGGGCTATCCGCCAACATCTCTTGTGTGGCGATGATTTGTTGTTGTGTTTCAGGGTGTAAGCGAGATATAGGGCTTAAAACTTTTTGCATATGCCGCTTGAGCTCACACAGCTCGCTTTGTTGGCTTGTTTGCACGCTTACAAGGGCGATGCGAGCCTGTGGTTGGTTTTCAAGAATGGCTTGGGTTTGCAAGGCAAGGTGTTGATATTCTGCTTGTTCATCTTGGCATGGATACAGGCTGATGTTCTGTGGTGATATTTGGCGTTCAATTTGCAAGATGTTAATGCCCATATTGGCGTACATATCAAGATGCTTCTCTTGCATGGGTGTAAAACATTCAAAGCCATCAAAGATAATGCATGTAGGAAGGTTTAAATCTTTTTTAGGTGTGAGTAGTAGGGCAGATATATCGGCCTTGAGTATGTATGGATGGTAGTGTGCTTGCTCAAGTTGGAGATGTATAACATCAATCCAACGCGCCAAAGCCTCTGCTTCATCACCACCTGCTTGTATAAGTGTCTCTGTGGATATTTGGTATGATTGCATAAGTGCATAAGCTTGACTTGCTTGCTTGGCAAGGCCGCGAATACTGCTCTCGGCTGCATTTGCAAGGTCGTGTTTGATAGCTTGTTGCCAAAGCAGTTGTTCTTGCATGTCTTTGAGACAAACCTTATCCGATGCCAGTTGAAACAATTCAGATTGCCATGCTGACCATGTATAAACACGGGGTGTTTCACAGGCAATACTGTTTTGTTTGGTGCTATAGCGGTGTTTCCAGTCGCTTGCCAGTTGCGGGCTATGGGTGATAAGTAGACTGCCTTGTGCAAGATGGGTCAGAGTATCAGTGCTCGAAATGATTTTTGGCTTGATTTTATCGGTCATATCACCTTCAATTGCAGTTGCAAATTGTTACTGCTTTTTTAAACCTAAGTAGCAACAAGATATTTTTTAAAGTGCTGGATGCTTAGATTATTATGTTTGGGAGGAACAATGAAACAGGTTAAGATGACATGCCCACGTTGCAAAGAAAAATTTCAGGCTGAGAAGGCAGACATCTATGAATGTCCGTTTTGTGGAACCAATGTACGTTTGAAAGTAACCCCTGAAGAGGGTCATATGGAAAAAACGCAGGCAATCAAAATTTAGCTATAACCTTTATGAGCCAGGGCGTGTTAGACGCTGCGCTGGAACCAACTCCCCCTGAGCATTGATGTGCGCTGGTGTATATTCGGTTTTAGCATCTGAGTTGCTATTGGTGAGTTGACTATAAGCGAAATATGCGGATATAAGACCAATAGCTATCGCACTGGCGAGGAAAAAGTGTGATGGTGCGCCTGCTTTTTGGGGTGTGATATCAATGATGTCAGGTTGATGTTGTTTTATGTCTTTTTGTAATTTCCAGAAAAAAAACATATTTCGTAAGACAAACATCAATAAAGCAGGTCCAAAGAAAAAAAGTAGGCTGACAATAATATTGCGTATCATGATTGGATAAGCTCCTTAAGACGTGTGGCATAGGCCAAAACATCGGGTTCCTGCCCCATACGCTGTGATTGATGCACTGTTTCAGCAAGAATTTCTAAAATTTTGTGTAAGGCATCATGGCGATCTATTTTTTTAATAGCGACCATATACTCAAGTGCACGCGCCATTTCAGGAGGCTGCTTGGTTGCAGCTTGTTCTTCGAGAGCCAAGTGCAGCGATAGATGCAAATAAGGGTTCATGCCATCATTCATTTCAAAATCACGATCAAGAAAATCTTCCATATCTGCAAAGAAAGCATGGTATTCGGGGTGCATTTTAATCACACGCGCAATGCGTACTTGTAAGGCATCCAATGGCAAGTTGGCCTGGGCTTTTTGCCATGCATCCCAAAATATTTGGCGGTGTGCCCGTAGCGTTTCGCGGGATGGTTTATATTCTTCTGGCGTGTTCATATGCGCACCTTATCCATAGGGCACCTCGAAAAACCTCGCTACTTCGCCAAACTTGTGCTTTTCACCCCTAGCTTCGTTGAATAAAATGGGCAATAGCGATGCTATGACTCATTCTATTACGCCTTGCTATGAGCAAAAATCAACGTCGTTTAACTCGTACGAGGTTTTTCGAGGTGCCCCATAATTTAAGTGGCTATTCTATCGTTTTATGGATGATAAATGAACTTTTAAAGAAGTCTGTGATCGTAAATTTATTTTTCTAGGCGTGCGATGACTGCTGGCAATCGAGTAGGGGCTGTAATACGTACTTGTTTGTTTACATTCATGCGACCAAATACGACTTCAATATCAGAGATCCTAACACCAAATTCTTTTGCCAAAAACTTCACCATATGATCCGTTGCTTTGCCGCCGCGTGGTACCGCCGCCGCACTTATTTTAAGTTGATTGCCTTTGGGTTTACCAATTTTATCAGTTTTAGCATTGGGTGTTCCTAAGATGTTGAGTACGAGGACTTTTTTATCCCAAGTATAAAAAGTATTCATTTTTACGCGTTTTGCCATATGCCTCAAGAGACCCCCTGACTTTTTAGCCTAGACTATTCATGAATAATCCAGGTTAGATATGTATTTTCAGTATAGCTCATCTAGCCCACATGATTCACAAATACTATCGCACCCTTACTTGCTGCTTTATTCGCAATCATCACATGATTTATAAATCATGCGGGCTAAGATTGCGGTAAAGTAATATGCACTTGCAAACCTTGCAGGTTTGCTGACTGGGTAAGTTTTATTTCGCCTTTGTAAGTATTTACGATTTCGCTAACAATAGCTAAACCCAGACCATGCCCTGGTTTGGATTCATCGGCACGTATGCCTCTGCCTAATAAGTGTTGATGTTTATCAGGGCTAATACCTGCGCCATCGTCTTCGATTGTAATTAATAGTTTGTTGTGAGATTTTTCTATTTGACAATGCACTGTTGAACTTGCCCATTTACAAGCATTCTCCAATAAATTTCCGAATATTTCCATCATATCCTCACGATCAGCTTCAATTTTTAGCGTGTCAGATATTGCCAGTGTGATTGTTTTGTTGGGAAATAATTTTTTAAATACATTCAGCAGCTCATGAAGGTCGTTATATGGCTTTAACCATTGCCCACCAGGTGATTGCCCTGCAGTTCGAGCCCGAGCAAGTTGACGGGTAATACGTTGTTCTATCTGTTGTAGTTGATTTTGAAGCTGGCTGTTATCAGCTGTGTTTTTTTGTCGTTCAACAATTTGCTGGATGACTGATAGTGGGGTTTTTAATGCATGCGCCAAATCTCCCAAGGCATGTCTGGATCGTTCTAAACGCTTATTTATGAGTGTTATCAGATGATTGATTTCTGTTACCAAAGGCATAATTTCTTTGGGGGCGGGTATGGTTATTTGATGAATTTCACCGCGTTCTAGTTGGCCTAGCTGCTGGCGGATTCGCAGCAGTGGTTTTAAGCCATAGTGAATAATCAAACTTTGTAAAATAAGCAGGGTTAATACAGCCATTGCGGCAAGTATTAACAAGTTGCCTTGAAAGGCACTGGTCATAGCTTCAAAGTGTGAAACATCTTCGGCTATGCGGATAGTTACGGGCTTGTTATGCACGATGAAATCTTGTGAAAGGATAAGTAATAGTTGATTGTGTGGGCCTAATACATTGCGAGTTAGTGGTGCATTTGTTGGGGTAAGTTTTTCATCCCATAGAGATCTTGAACGAAAGCTATGACCATCAACGCTAAGCTCATAATAATGACCAGAAAAAGCACGTGTATAAATATCAGGGATATAACTTTGTTTAAGCTCTGGTGCGGCAGGTGGTTGCCACTTAAGAGCTGCAAGCAAGGATCGTTGATCATGTTCTAGCCGTGATATGAGGCTTTGTTCACTGAGTTTTTCTACTTCTCGATCAATCATGAGCGTTTGAAAGATAAAAAAGAACACCAAGCTTCCAGCAAGACTAAGGGTGAGGCGTTTATTGAGTGAATACAATGTTATTTACTGCTTTGTAAGGCGTCAGGGTTAAGGTAATAACCTTGTCCTCGACGTGTGCAAATGGCTTCTTTACCAATTCTATTTCTTAACCTATTTATATAAACCTGAATCACATTGCTTTCTTTTTCATCATCAAAATCATAGACGTGTTCTAATAAATGTGACGCGGAAAGTATTTTTCTAGGGTGTAGCATAAAATAGCGTAATAAGCGAAATTCAATGCCAGTAAGCTGTATGTCTTGCTTTTCCCCCGCTGTAGGCTGCCAATGGGCGGATTGGGTGGGTTCATCGAGTGATAATTCGCCAATCGTTATGTTTGTATTGTTGATGCCTGCAGATCGTCGAATCAAGGCTTGTAAACGCACGATCAACTCTTCAATGTGGAAAGGCTTGGTTAGGTAATCATCAGCACCAGCTTTAAATCCTTCGACCTTTTCATGCCATGCGCCACGCGCTGTCAAAATAAGCACGGGGGTGGCAATATGTTTGTTACGCCATTGGGATAGAACATCCAAACCAGGTAAATCAGGTAAACCAAGATCAAGAATAATTACATCATAAGGCTCAGTTTCCCCCATAAATGCACCATTGACACCACTTTTCTCGCTATCGACTGCGAAGCCATGTTTGCGCAGTTGCTGGCTAAGCTCTTGGTTTAAGGTGGTATCATCTTCAATAAGAAGTAAGCGCATTAATCAGTCTCCACCGTTAAAATTTTACCCGTAGTCGCATCAACCTTTATTTCTTGCACAACATGTTTGCTATCCAATATCTCAATTTCGTAAATAAGTTTTAAATCTTCATACTCTAAGTTCACATCCAATAAGGTACCGGGATAGGAGGCTTCGATTTCTTTGAGAATTTGCGATAGTGGCAAAATACTCTCTGTGTTGCGCAGTTGGCGTGCCAGCTCAAGATCATCATCGGCGATGGCTTGAGACATAGCCATTGCTACGGCGATAAATACCGTAGCAACAGCTAAAAAACGGGGGCTTAATCCTCCCAACGTCCGTACCCAGGTATGTGTACACTGTCTTCACCAAAAGAGCCTTCTGATGCACCTGTATGGCATGAAAGACAGTTGGAGAATGAGCGTACTTTGATGTTTCCCTGCACCATACGTTTTGGAATTTCTCTGTGTTTATGAAGAAAGTAGTTGGTTTCTGTGATTCGTAATGGCACAGATTTATCGGCAATAGAACGTGTAATACTGCGGCTAAAACGATTGGGCGTTTGATCGGCAGCATGCGTGCTTAAATAAGTTGTAATGTCATTCATTGTTTCATCATCAAGCTCTGCATTTTCTCCGAAATGATCATCTAATGTAGTCATGATCTTGACCCATGAACGCTTTGGTAAAAAGCCCGCAGGATAAGCAAAATGGCACGCAGAGCACTCATTTTTATATGCTTTATTGATCACAGGAGGAACGCCCGCAGTTTGTTGCATAAAACCTCTTTCTTCATGCTCATCACTTTCTCCCCATTCCCAGCCATCACTCCATGCCAGTGTTGCCATGGATAGCGAAATACAGCCAAAGAGCAAAATTGTACCCCAAAATCGTTTTTGTTTCATAATATTCTCCTTATTTTTAAATAATTTTGTATTTCTTATCACTTATTGAGATTGAAAAAAGTTAGAAAATCACCTTTCTCTTGCGCACTGCATTCACGCCCCCAAGTCCATTTACAGTTTCGTTTGAACCACTTTTCTATCTTTTTGGCATCTTGGAAACGCTCGGGGTTGATATTTGCAGACATCGCTTCAATAAGTTTACCTGTGCGAATATGGCTGCCTGTTTTACGCAAATCGCTGGTATGACATGTTGAACAACTTACTGATTTTCCTGTTTTCTTTTGTATATGCTGCTCTTGCCACATGGATTTTCCTTTGTTGGCATCAAATTGATGAGCGCCTTCGCTCTGGTATTTTTCCAGTAGCATTGTGACAGTGTTATTTGCAGCAAAAGCAGTTTGGCTGACTGCCAAGCTAATGAATATGATAAAGCCGATAAGTATGATAAGTGATTTCATGTATTTATATTCTCCTTGATTGTTTTTTTGCCTGTAAACATAGATTTTATAAGGTTTGAGTGTTGCAAGCTGCTTTCTACAACAACACCAGCCAGATGAATAAACACAAGAAATTGCAGTGTTTCAAAACACCAAGCGTGTATGAATTGAATAAAGATTTCGGTGTTATAATTTGCTTGTAATCCATAGAATGGACCAAAATTCATTTGCAAAGCAATCAGTGAAAAACCAGATGTAACGAGGATGAGAAGGCTCGCCAGCAGAGCATAAATCATCAAGCTGCCTATCGGCGTATGACCGATATAATGTCTAGGTTGGCGACGGATCAAATCCAATACATGCTGTTTGATATTTGCAAATGATGGGGTAAAAGATGAAAACTTTGCATGGTTTTCACCTAAAACACCCCAAATAAGGCGGTATAAGAGAAGACCAGCAATGGCTGCACCTGCAAGGATATGCAGGCGAATATGATGATCACTTGTCCACCATGATGTGAAAAATGCGGCTACTAAAAGCCAGTGAAATAAGCGAAGGGATAAGCTCCAAACTTCAACTTCTTTTGCATTTTTTGTGTCCATGCAGCGAACTTTATATGATGAACCTGAAATGAATCTGAATGCATGGGGGAGGGGGGTGCTTTTTAATTCACACCCTGACTTTTTAGATATTCTTCATAGCTACCATGATAATCAACAATACCTTCAGCTGTAAGCTCAATAATACGTGTTGCCAATGATGATACGAACTCACGATCATGGCTCACAAAAATCAAGGTGCCTTCATAGCGTTCTAGCGCACTATTCAAAGATTCAATGAATTCCATGTCCATATGGTTGGTAGGCTCATCTAATAAAAGAACATTGGGATTTTTAAACATAAATTTGCCGAATAACATGCGCCCTTGCTCACCACCAGAAAGCTGTTGAACCTTTTTGCTCATGTCATGTTTATTGAATAACATGCGCCCTAAATTGCCGCGAATTTCTTGTTCACCATGCTCTTCTTTTTTCCACTGTGCCATCCAATCAAATACGCTTTCATTATCTTTAAAGTCAGCCGAATGATCTTGTGCATAATAACCAATATTAGCATTTTCAGACCACTTGATGGTGCCGCTGTCAGGCTCTAAGTCACCTGCCAGACAACGCATCAACGTCGTCTTACCAATACCGTTGGCTCCAATAATGGCAATACGCTCACCAACAGGAACCATCAAATCAAAATTCTTAAACAGTGGTTTTCCTTCTTCAAAGCCTTTGCTGACTTCTTGTAGTTCTAAAGCGATTTTGAATAATTTTTTATCCTGTGTGAAACGCATAAAGGGAGCTACACGGCTCGATGCTTTAACTTCATCCAGCTTGATTTTATCGAGCTTCTTGGCGCGTGATTGTGCCTGTGTTGCCTTGGATGCATTGGCTGAAAAGCGGCGTACAAATGCTTGTAATTCTTGAATTTCTTCTTTTTTCTTGGCATTGGCAGTCAGTAGTTGCTCTTGAACCAGTGATGATGCTTCCATGTAATCATCATAATTACCTGGATATAAACGGATTTCACCATAATCCACATCTGCCATATGTGTGCAGACACTATTCAAAAAGTGTCTATCATGTGAAATAATCAGCATGGTTGCGTTGCGAGACATAATTACCGTTTCTAACCAGCGAATAGCATTGATGTCCAAGTTGTTGGTTGGCTCATCAAGCAAGATAATTTCAGGGTCACCAAATAAGGCTTGAGCAAGCAATACACGCAATTTCCAGCCCGGTGCAATGGATTTCATTAAGTCATAATGCACATCCACGGGAATCCCCATGCTAATTAATAAATCACCAGCATTGGCATCGGCACTATAACCATCCAAATCTGCAAATTGTCCTTCCAAATCGCCGGCTCGCATACCGTCTTCTTCGGACATTTCTTCCATGCTATAAATACGGTCACGCTCTTCTTTGATCTTCCAAAGTTTTTCATGACCCATCATCACCGTATCAAGTACTGTATGCTCTTCAAAGGCAAAGTGATCTTGGCGTAATTTACCAATGCGTTGATGTTCGCCAATTTGTACAGTGCCAGCAGTAGGCACCAAATCACCACCCAATATCTTCATAAAGGTTGATTTGCCACAGCCGTTGGCTCCAATGAGTCCATAGCGGTTGTTGTCGCCAAATTTTACAGTGACGTTTTCGAAGAGGGGTTGATCCCCGAATTGCATGGTGATAGCAGATGTAGAAATCAAAGCATGTTCCGTATAAAAAGAAGATTAACCTAGCATAACAAATGAATGAGTAAGGTTTGAATTTCCCGCAGCATAATGTTGCTTATGATATATACAAGTTATGAGTAATAAATCACAGTATTGTTACATGTATTTCTATCAAAGTTTAATTGCGAAAATACACAATAACCAGATGATAACCAAAGCGACTTTTGATGGGTCCATGAACTTTTGAGAGAGGCTTCTTGAAAATGACATTTTCAATCGGCTTGACCAATTGCCCAGGATAGATTTCCCCCAAATCACCATCACGTTTTCTTGATGGGCATGTGGAATACTTTCTTGCTAACGAGCCAAAATCTTCGCCTTTATCCAGACGAATTTTAAGCTTTTCGGCTTCTGGTTTGGTTTTGACCAAAATGTGTTTTGCCATCGCACTGCGCATTATTTTTTCCAAACACTGTTTTGGGTGGTGATATATAATGCTTCGACTTTATCGCGTGCCCATGGTGTTTTACGCAGAAATTTCAGACTGGATTTTACAGAAGGGTTATCATTAAAGCAGCGAATCGTGATACGCTCTCCAAGCTCTTTCCAGCCGTAATGTTCGACTAGGGTGTTTATAATCTTTTCTAGGGTGATGCCATGCAATGGGTTGTTGGGTTGTTCTTGGATCATGGGTGCTCGTATCCTTTTAGATTTTTGAATGATGCTTTATTAGAGCGTATCACAGGTTGGAACTTTGTCGATGGTAAGTTTGTGAGATATTCCCAATGGAAAATTAGTGCTATGCGTTTATTACTGTTTTGGAGGCAGGGATTAAAGACCTTTTTTATTCTAATGGTTTGATGTAATGAATATTCAGTTTCAGTTCAGGTTGGCTTCTTACGTTGCGCCCTTTCATTAAATCAAAGGAGAACTTACGTGAAAAAGACGATAAAAATTGCTGTCGCAGCATCTTTAATGCTTACTTTTGGTGGTGTAGCTCAGGCCTCTGAGCCTTATGTAGGACTGGGTTTGGGTGCATTCAACCTTGGTAGCGGTGTGACAAAAAAAGCGACTACAGGAGCTTACTTACAATTAGGAGATGACTTTTCCGAGAATTTTGGTGGTGAAATTCGTATTGGTAAAACGGGCACAACAGGTGAGGAGCTTACCTTACAGCCACGCATGGGTATTGATTACTTTGCTGCAGCATACCTAAAACCTAGGTATGAGTTTGATGAGCGTTGGATGGCTTATGCATTGTTAGGTGTAGCCACGGTACGTTCGAGTTATAGTGAGCCTGGTTTAGTCAAACAAACGAAAACCCGTACTGGTTATTCTTATGGCTTGGGTGCGCAATATCGTGTTATGGATGATTATAGCATTGGTCTAGAATATTCTCATATGCTTAGTAAACCAAAAACAAATGCAATAGCGATTAAAACCAACTTTCAGGGTTTAGAAGCAAGCTCTCTTTCACTTAACGCACAATATCATTTCTAAAGCGCGTATTATTTAAGATGTTTTAGTTTTGTAATGATCCAGCTTGCCGTTTATTTTCCGCTAGCTGCGTTGAAAAATGCTCACTTACAATAGTAGACTGCGTTTTTCGCCTCGCCTAAAAGCATCTACTGTTGGTACTAGTAGAAAAAACACGGTAACCTGAACGGCTACAAGTTTATTTATGACTATGTTGAACAGTTACTCAACTTTTTATTGAAGAATAAATGTTGCATCGCTGGCGGAAGCTTTGGCTTCCGCCATTGTAATGGTTGGATGATATTCTTTGTCAGAATGAACAGCGTTGTTTACAGAACTTCTGAATGAAAAGTGCGAGTTTATGACTCGTTCAGAGCTTCTTTAGAGTGTGTCATCGGGGGGGATGTTGTCGATGACGAGTTTGTATTCGATGGCATCATTGAGTGCATGGTAAGTTGCCTCTAGCATATCTTCTGACACACCAACGGTGCTCCATTTGCGTATGCCATCGGATGACTCAATAAGTACACGTACCGCAGCTTGGGTGGCTTCTTTGGTTGATAATACACGCACTTTAAAATCGGTAAGACGCATGGATTCCAAGGTTGGATAAACACCACTTAATGCGGCGCGCAATGCTTTGTCCATAGCATTCACAGGGCCATTTCCAAGGGCAGCAGTATGCAGTAACTCACCATTAACACGAACTTGCACAGTCGCCTCTGATTCAGGGGTTTCTAAATGCCCTCGTTTTTCATCAAGCACACGGAAACTTACCAGCTTGAAATGCCGTTTGAATTGCCCCAATGCTTTGCGTAACAATAGTTGAAAGGAGGCATCCGCGCCTTCAAAGGCATAACCATTGGCTTCCATGGCTTTGATGCGTTGAACAAATTCAGTGATGATAGGATCATCGGATGAGATGTTGGAGTCGGGATCGAGTTGTTGTAATTTAGCCAGAATATTGCTGCGACCAGCTTGATTGGAAACCAAAACACGCTGTTCATTGCCTACAAAAGCAGGGTTAATATGTTCATACAAGCTGCTTTCTTTGCGAATAGCTGAAACATGGATGCCACCTTTATGTGCAAAGGCATTCTGCCCTACAAAAGGTTGATGTTGCCAAGGCAGTCGATTCGCCATTTCATTCACAAATGAAGATAGTGATTTAAGCTGCTTGAGTTGCTCTGGCTCGATACCACAATCCATATGAAGCTTTAAGCACAGTGTCGGAATCAATGAAATTAGATTGGCATTACCACAACGTTCACCAATACCATTGATGGTACCTTGAATATGCGATGCACCACTACAAATTGCAGCGATAGAATTAGCAACAGCCATTTCTGAATCATTGTGGGCATGAATACCAATGCTTATATGAGGGTATTGTTTTATTACTTCTTGTACACAGTCAGATATTTGATTGGGAAGTGAACCGCCATTGGTATCGCATAATATAAGTGTATCTGCACCGCCTGCTACCGCAGCTGCTAAAACCTGCATGGCATATTCAGCGTTTGCGGCATAACCATCAAAGAAATGTTCAGCATCAAACATCACCGTGGGCATGTGCTGTTTTAATAGAGTGATAGATGCTTGTACCAGCTGTATATTTTCTTCCAAAGTAATGCCCAAACCAGTGGTGACATGAAGATCCCAACTTTTACCGAAAATACAGCAAGCATCTGCGCCGCTCTGAATGAGAGCAGTTAAGCCTTTATCTTTATCGATGTTCTGTGTGGATCGAGCTGTGCTACCAAAGGCAACCAAGCGGCTATGTGACCATGAGCGACTGCGCATAAGTTCAAAAAACTGGCTGTCAGTTGGGCTAGCCCCTGGCCAACCACCTTCAATCCAATCCATACCAAATTCGGCTAATTGATGGGCAATACGCTTTTTATCTTCTGCGGAAAAGTGAATGCCAGCGGTCTGTGCACCATCACGTAAGGTTGTGTCATAAAGCTGGATTCTACGATGATTCATAATCATGAGTTTATGCTTCCTATCGCATCTAAAATAAACACACGAATGATAACACGCTAGATAATCAGATGCTTGTGATACATTTTTTAATAGGCATGGTATAAAAAAAACATAGTCTGCGTCGATGCGCTTTACATTGAAATGTGAATTCGAACCTCAGGGTGATCAGCCACAGGCTATTGCCGAGTTATTAGCTGGCATTGAGGCTGGTGAAAAGCACCAAACGCTGCTTGGTGTAACAGGATCGGGTAAGACATTTAGCATGGCATGTGTGATTGAAAAAACACAGAAACCAACATTGATTTTAGCTCCAAACAAGACACTTGCTGCGCAATTATATGGTGAATTTAAACAATTCTTCCCTGATAACGCTGTGGAATATTTTGTATCCTATTATGATTATTATCAGCCAGAAGCTTATGTGCCATCATCGGATACTTATATTGAAAAAGATTCTGCCATCAATGAACAAATTGATCGCATGCGTCATGCTGCAACACGTGCGCTTTTGGAACGTGAAGATGTGATTATCGTGGCATCGGTATCATGTATTTATGGATTGGGAAGCCCAGAAGCCTATGCCAAGATGTTGCAGTATTTTGAAATAGGGCGTGAAGTTGATCAGCGGACGGTGGTTAATAAATTGGTGGAACTGCAATATGAGCGCAATGATGTGGACTTTCACCGTGGCACATTTCGTGTGCGCGGTGATGTGATTGAGGTTTTTCCAGCCCATGCCGAAGATTTTGCCATTCGTGTGGAGTTGTTTGGTGATGAAATTGATGCTATTTCGCAGTTTGACCCATTAACAGGTAAACGCCTACAATCACTGCATAAATATACGGTGTTTCCAAAATCTCATTTTGTTACGCCACGTAATCTGTTGGTGCGAGCCATGGGAACCATCAAAGAGGAATTGGCAGAGCGTTTGGCGGAGCTTTATGATCAAAACAAATTAGTGGAAGCTCAACGTTTGGAGCAGCGCACGGTTTTTGATCTCGAAATGATTCAGGAAATTGGTTATTGTAGTGGTGTAGAGAATTATTCGCGGCATTTAACAGGGCAAGAGTCTGGCAAACCACCACCAACACTGCTGGATTATCTGCCCAATAACGCTTTGGTGATGATTGATGAATCGCATGTCACGGTGCCACAAATTGGGGCAATGTTTAAGGGCGATAGGTCGCGCAAACAAACCTTGGTAGATTTTGGCTTTCGCTTGCCATCAGCTTTGGATAACCGACCTTTACAATTCCATGAATTTGAAGCGGTTGTGCCGCAAAATATTTATGTATCGGCTACACCCAGTGTGTATGAAATGGAAAAAACGGGTGGTGTATTTGCCGAGCAGGTCATTCGCCCGACAGGTTTGCTTGATCCTGAAATAGAGATACGTCCAGCTTCAACGCAAGTAGATGACTTTGTTTCGGTCGCCAATGAAGTCATCGCACGTGGTTTCAGAGTGCTGGCGACGTGTTTGACCAAACGTATGGCGGAAGATTTAACTGAATACCTTAATAATCTCGATTTAAAAGTCCGCTACTTGCACTCCGATATTGATACTGTGGAGCGTATGGAGATACTGCGCGATTTGCGTTTGGGTGCTTTTGATGTACTGGTGGGGATTAACTTGTTGCGAGAGGGTTTGGATTTGCCAGAAGTAGCGTTGGTAACGATTTTTGATGCCGATAAAGAGGGCTTTTTGCGCTCTGAACGTTCCTTGATTCAAACCATTGGGCGTGCGGCACGCAATGTTGAAGGCAGGGTTATTTTGTATGCCGATAAAATCACCAAGTCGATGCAAAAAGCGATGGATGAAACGGCACGAAGGCGTGAAAAACAGTTGGCATACAATGAACAGCATGGCATTACACCGCGAACAGTAAAGTCTGCAATTAAAGATATTTTGGGTTCCGTGTATGAAATGGATTATGGGCATATTCCCGAGGTAGAAGAAGCTGCGCCATTGAATGCCTACGATGCAGCGATTCGTATGAAAGAATTGGAACGATTGATGACAGAAGCTGCGGCAGATTTGCGTTTTGAAGATGCAGGCAAATACCGTGATGAGCTTTTGATACTAAAACAAAACCATGAGCAACAGGAAGACAACAACGATGTATGAAATCCCTAAACTTAGTGAAGCTAAGATTGTAAATTGGGTGGGTGAAACATATGCCCAACGTGGTAAAGATTATTTTGAATGCGATAAAGTGCTTGAATTCATTGAGTTAGATGATGTTTGTGGCGTGGATGCCCGTGTGGAAGGTAGTGCATCACGTGTATATAAAGTTTCACTTGAATTTGGTTCTAGAGGCGGACTTAAAAGTCGTTGTGATTGCCTGACAAAAGCCAAACATTGCAAGCATGTGGCTGCAACCTTGTATGAACTGCTGGATGATCAGCAGGAAGAAATGGATACTGTTGATGAAGAGGAAAAGGCTACATCGGATACATTCTCCATGTGGTTGGGTGGCATGGAAAAATCCGATTCAGGGCATACAGCAGCAATCATTTATCCCGATCATGTCAAACAACGGCTGCTCTATATTCTTGAGCCTGATGCTCATAGCCGGCACATTGGTTTGCGCTTTTTAACCACACGTATTTTAAAAGATGGTAGTTATGGCAAAGCCAATGCTTATCAGGCGAGTAATATTTTGGGGCATAATATCCCGCAATATATTTTATCTTCTGACGAACATATTTTAAAAACAGTGGCAAATGATAGTTCGCTGTCGATGTCGTTACGTAACTATACTTTGAAGGGTGAAGCAGGCTTGGCATTGCTGCGTAGATTATTGGCAACCGAGCGTTGTTATTGGTTGGATCAAAACACACCAGCACTCAAATTGGCTGACAAATGTATGGCTGATTTCTTCTGGAAAAGTGATCAGCATGGATCACAGTATTTGCAGCTTGCATTGCAGAAGCCTGTTGAAGAAGGTTATGTGCTTGCGACATCACCACCATGGTATATTGATGCTAAAAATTACTGCGCAGGCGCAATCGAATGTGGGCAAGAAGCTGATGTCGCAGAAATTCTTTTGAATATGCCAGCTTTGGATTTGCAGTGCTCGGATGAAGATTTGCAGGATATTGAAGAGCAGCTTCCTAAAGGTGTGCCAATGCCTGAACGCTTGCAATATCAGCGTCGTAGCATTGCGCCTGTTGCTGTTGTGCAGCTATTAACCAAAGAATTACAATTGGATCGACCACAGCCTGAAAAGCGGCATATTGTTGCGATTTTATTTGATTATGATGGTCATAAGTTGCCTTTTGGGGTATCTGAAAACCCAATATTCAGGACTGTTTCTCATGGCTTGGTGGTTGATTTCGATCGTGATAGAGCTGCTGAAGCTGAGGCTGTTTCGTGTTTGTATGGTGCAGGCTTGCATGCTTTGATAGATGATTATATGCCGCGCAATCGTAAGCATATTAGCAAACATTATTTCAGTCTGCGTGATCATAATTATTGGCCAGAATGGGTATTGTATGAAGTGCCAGTTTTGAAAGAAAAAGGCTTTCATGTAGAAATTTCACCAGATTTTGCTTATCGCATGGAAACAGCGCAATCGTGGCAGTTGGATATGGATAAACATGGTGATAAAGGTAATAGTTTGATGGGGCAGACTTCTTTCACTGTAACGTTGGATGATGGCGAAGCGATTGATTTGATTGAAGTCTTAGGTCGTTGGGTGGGTATGAACCCTGATTTATTGCAAGAGGCATCGTTGTTAAATTTAAAAGTCAAAGAAACGGTTGCTTTGCCTTTGCTTGATGGGCGTATGTTGGCGGCTCCTGGCGAGATGATTGCCAATATTTTGCATTATATGTTGGATGTGTTTGCTAGCCATAAACCGCAGGAAGTAATGTTAAGCGCACCGCAAATGCTGGCATTGGAAGAGAGTTTGAAAGATGCAGAAGTGCCTGTGCAAGTAAGTAGCAGTGTATGGCTTCAGCATATGAAAAAGCTTTCGGATTTAAAAACAATTCCTGAATGCCAAGCACCTATAGGGCTACAAGCTGAATTGCGTGATTATCAACGTGAAGGTCTGAGTTGGTTGCAATTTTTACGGGAAATGCAGCTTAATGCTATTCTTGCAGATGATATGGGTTTAGGAAAAACTGTGCAGGCATTGGCACATATTTTAATAGAAAAGGAGCAGGGGCGTTTGGATAACCCTGCTATTGTGATTGCTCCGACCAGCTTGATGTATAACTGGCGACGTGAAGCTGAGAAATTCACCCCAAACTTAAAGGTGTTGGTGTTGCATGGTTCAGAGCGTGCAAGGCATTTTGGCTCATTGCAGCAGTACGACTTGGTTTTAACCACATACCCTTTATTGGTGCGAGATTTTGAAGTATTGCAAACACAACCTTGGCACTTGTTGATTTTGGATGAGGCACAATATATTAAAAATCCACGCTCTAAAATGGCGCAGCAAGTTAGAAAACTTCAGGCAGCGCATAAGTTATGTATGACTGGCACGCCGATGGAAAATCATTTGGGTGAATTGTGGGCGCAATTTGATTTTCTGATGCCAGGCTATCTGTATGATCAGAAGAATTTTATGCAATTGTTTCGTAAGCCGATTGAAAAGGAAGGTGATGCTGCGCGTCAGGAAGCATTAAATTTACGTGTGCGACCATTCTTGTTGCGGCGTAGTAAAGAAGAAGTTGCGGGGGAGTTGCCGCCTAAAACAGAGATGATTCGTAGTATAGATTTGACAGATCAACAGCGTGAAATGTATGAAAGTGTGCGTTTGGCGATGCAGAAAAAAGTGAGGGATGCTGTTGCATCTCTGGGCATGGATAAAAGTCAAATTATTGTGCTCGATGCACTACTTAAAATGCGTCAGGTTTGCTGTGACCCTCGGTTGGTAAAAGGTGTTGTTGAGGGGGAAGTTCCTCAATCGGCAAAGCTGAGCATGTTGCGGGAAATGTTGCTTGAAATGATTGAAGAAGGTCGGCGTATTTTATTGTTTTCGCAATTTACAGGTATGCTCAAGTTAATTGAGGAAGAGTTAAAGGCGCTTGATATTGATTATGTGACACTGACAGGTAAAACAAAAGATAGGCAAACGCCTGTTGAACGCTTTCAGAATGGTGAAGTACCATTGTTTCTAATTAGTTTAAAGGCAGGTGGTGTTGGTTTGAATTTAACAGCTGCTGACACAGTGATTCATTATGACCCTTGGTGGAATCCTGCTGCTGAAAATCAGGCAACTGACCGTGCCCACCGTATTGGACAAGATAAGTCGGTGTTTGTTTATAAGCTTATTACGGAAGGTACGGTTGAAGAAAAAATTCTTGAGCTACAAGATAGAAAGCGTGAGTTGGCAGAGGGAATGTATCAGAAGGGTGGGGCTAGAAAGCAGCTTTGGACACCTGATGATATGGATGCTTTGTTTGCACCGTTAAAATAAAGGGAGCTCGAAAAAGTTACATGGTTTAAGGTGTTTTTAGAGCTGCAATATATGCAAAAATAGGCTAAGTTGTTGTAAATGAAGTGTTTCAAATGTTACCCACATTACCTGTGGATAACTTTGTGGATGACTTTCTTTATTTTGTTTGATTTGTCACATTAGAGTCCTATATGACATGTTGCCTATTATTTAATCAATATAATTTTATTGTTATATAATAAATACTTATGATATTATATTAATATACATTTTATGTAAATTGGGTTGAGTCGAAAATGATCATTATATTGTGGAGAACTTTGTATATTTGAGCTTATTGGGGCTTGCATTGTATTGAATTTTATGTAAACAGAGTTTCCAGACTGGAAAGCTTAGCAGCCTTTTGTCACACTTAGGCTCATGCTTGAAATAAAAGATTTATCATTGTCTGTTCCAATGCAACAAACACCTGTTCAGGCTGTTAGTCATGTCTCACTATCCATAAAGGCTGGGCGCGTTATGGGGCTGGTTGGGGAGTCGGGTTGTGGCAAAACACTCACAGCACAATCCATTTTGCGTTTGGGTGAGCATCAGGGCATCACAAAAATAAACGGTGATATTCAATTGCATGGCGAAAGTGTTTTTGCCATGTCTGAAAAACAATTAAGAAAAGTGCGTGGTGGAAAAATCGCCATGATTTTTCAAGAGCCAATGACGGCATTGAACCCTGTTTTCTCGATTGGCAGTCAGATGCTTGAAGTGATTAACCTGCATTTAGATTTAAACCGCCATGATGCTAAGTTACATGCGATGCAGTTATTGGAAGATGTTGGTTTGCAAGATGTTGAACATCTATTGCAGCAATACCCCGATGCTTTATCAGGTGGTATGCGCCAACGTGTATTGATTGCTATGGCGATGTCTGCCAACCCTGATTATATCATTGCTGATGAGCCAACTACGGCATTGGATGTGTCGGTACAAAAGCGCATTATTGCTTTGCTTCGAAAACTACAACAAGACAAAGGCTTGGGCATGTTATTGGTGACCCATGATTTTGGTTTGGTTGCTGAAATGTGTGATGATGTGGTTGTTATGTATGCTGGTGAGGTGGTTGAAAGTGGCACAGTGATGGATATTTTTGATTATCCAGCTCACCCCTATACACAAGCATTGATGGGTTGCCGTCCTGAAGTGGCGAAAAGCGAGCAAGCTCTGACTGTTATTGAAGGTCAGGTTCCTGCACCTGGAGAATGGTCAGAGGGTTGTCGTTTTGCAGTGCGTTGTCCCTATGCAAATACTGATTGTGAGCTGCCAATAGCTGCCAATGCTTGGCAGCAAGGTGAGCATATTGCGCGTTGTGTACATGTTTGTGTGCGGGATGAGCGGCAGGAAAATATAAAGGCAGACATATCATGTTAGAAGTTCACAACTTAAGCAAAACTTTTCAAGGTGGTGGTTTATTGCGCCAAGGGCAGGCTAAAAAAGCTGTGGATGATGTGAGCTTTCATTTACATGCTGGTGAAACGCTGGCAATTGTGGGTGAATCTGGAAGTGGGAAATCAACGACGGCACGCTTGGCAATGCGTTTGATTGATAGTGATGATGGACAAATATCGTGGCAGGGAAACGATGTTAGCCAGTTAAAAGGGCGAGCTTTACGGGTGCAACGGCATCAGATTCAAATGGTTTTTCAAGACCCTTTTGCTTCGTTGAATCCGCGTATGCGCATTTGGGAAAGTGTCGCGGAAGGCTTAAGGGTGCATCGCCCCGATATGAACAAACAACAGCGTCGTGATGCGGTGGCAGAAGTACTACAGCAATGCGGTTTGAGTGCAGCGACAATGCAGCGTTATCCACACCAGTTTTCGGGAGGGCAGCGGCAACGTATTGGTATTGCCCGTGCTTTGATTGTGAAACCGAAGGCCTTGGTATTGGATGAGCCTGTTTCAGCACTGGATGTATCGGTGCAGGCGCAAATATTGAACCTATTAAAAGAGTTACAGCAAGCATCGAATTTAGCTTACTTGTTTATTTCACATGATTTATCGGTGATTCAACATATTGCAGACCGAGTGTTGGTGATGTTTGATGGTAAGGTGGTGGAGCAGGGCAAGGTTGCGGATGTGTTTGCCAACCCGAAAGATGATTATACGCGTGAATTATTGGCGGCTAGACCTATTACACACCCATCTGAACGCATCAGCCTGTAGCAAGCACTCTTTATGGATGATCTTTTACCCTGGCAATATATTGCCACTGCTCTTATTTTTGTATGGACTGGTTTTGTACGCTCAGGGCTAGGTTTTGGAGGAGCGGCACTGGGACTGCCCTTATTGCTTTTGGTGGTAAATGACCCAATTATTTGGTTACCATTGATTGGTGTTCATTTGTTGTTTTTCAGCTCAATTACGGTGGCTTCAAAGTTAGCTCATGTTGATTGGGTGTTTGTTCGCCACACCTTGGCAGTGATGATTATACCGACCTTACTGGGGGTATTTGGTTTGCTAACCTTGCCAACAGCATGGGTGGTTGTATTTATTTATAGTGTTACGCTGTTTTATGGTCTGTGTTATGTATTGAAATATCAGATTCAAAGCCAAAATGTGTGGGTGGATAGGGTTTTGCTGGTATTGGGTGGTTATATTGCAGGCGTATCGTTGACTGGCGCTCCCTTGATTGTGGCAGTAGCCATGCATCGGGTGAGCAAAGCACAGGTGCGTAATACCTTGTTTGTACTCTGGTTTGTTTTGGTGTCTATCAAGCTATCTGTTTTGGCATATGCTGGGGTGAATTTTTGGTGGTCAGTTCACCTTTGGCTTCTGCCATGTGCTGCCGTAGGGCATGTGATTGGCTTAAAATTACATCATCAACTGATTGCTGGTGATGGGGGATATTTTAAACAAGCCATTGGTGGAGCTTTGATTGTCATTTGCTTGGTTGGTCTTTTAGCTCTTTAAGTCTTAATATAGCGGGCAGTTAAAATAATAGGACTTGGTTAGCTTTAGGCTAGTATTTTTCATAAAAAGAGAGAGGGTGGTATGGACACATCAAATATTGAAGGTTTATTAAACGATTATGTAATCCCTTGGGGCATTAACATAGCAATGGCGGCAGCGATTTTTATTGTGGGCCGTATTATTGCAGGCCTTATTGTTAATGTGATTGATAAACTATTAACCAAATCGGGCACCGATGAGATGCTTGTTAAATTTGTATGTTCGATTGTTAAGGCTGTATTGATGCTGTTTATTGTCATTGCATCATTGAATGAATTGGGTGTGGATACCACATCATTTATTGCCTTAATTGGTGCCGCAGGTTTGGCGATTGGTTTATCTTTGCAAAGTACCCTGCAAAATTTTGCTGCGGGTGTGATGTTGATTGTATTCAAGCCATTTAAATTGGGTGATTTTGTTGAAGCAGGCGGCACTTCTGGTGTTGTAGAGCAAATAAACATTTTCAATACTGTGATGCGGACAGGCGATAATCGTGAAATTATTGTGCCCAATGGCGATATTTACGGTGGAACGATTACCAACAATTCAGCACGTGATACGCGCCGCATCGATATGGTGTTTGGCATTGGTTATGATGATGACATACGCAAAGCAAAAGATCTTTTGAATGAAATTATGGCTGCTGATGAGCGTATTTTTGAAGAGCCAAAACCATTGGTAGCTGTGGCAGAGTTGGCGGACTCAAGCGTGAACTTTAATGTTCGACCTTGGGTGAAAAGCAGTGATTATTGGGGTGTTTTGTATGATGTGACTGAAAAAGTCAAACTTACATTTGATGAGTATAAAATCTCAATTCCTTATCCTCAGATGGATGTTCACCTTAATAAGCCTGAGTGATATTTTATTGGGGAAGATCACCCGATGGGAGGCCCTTACTACAGGGCACCTCGAAAAACCTCGAAACTTCGCCAAACTTGTGCTTTTCACCCCTAGCGGCGTTGAATAAAATGGGCAATAGCGATGCTATGACTCATTTTATTGCGCCTTGCTATGAGTGAAAATCAGCATCGTTTGACTCGTGCGAGGTTTTTCGAGGTGCCCTACAGTGGATGTTTTGTTGAAAAGGTATTTTTAAGTGCTGGAAATACGGTTTATTTTGATATGAATTGAGGAGAGTCAATATGTTAGCTTGCTCTGATCACTCCCAACTAAGTCCTCTTGTTGAGCGAAAGCTCCATATTTTTTTCATTGATGAAACAGGAAGATATTAGAGAGCTGGTTCACCGTATTGTTGAGGGTATCCGAAAAAATACGACGGTGGATTGGAACAAGCGTGATGATGTTAAAGCCAAGCTTAGACTTATGGTGAAGAAATCGCTCAAACGCTATGGCTATCCACCTGATTTAATCTTGATGGCAGCAGATAGAGTGCTTGAGCAAAGTGATTTGCTAGCGAGTGAGCTTTCAAGTTGAAAAGGCTCTGAGAATTGGTTGGTGAATGTGGCTTTCGAGTACGTATTTTAGGAGTGATCTCGTGTGAAGCTCTTGAACATAGCCGATTTCTTTGTAATATCGGGTACAATTCTTGTTGTAAAGGTGAAACTATCCTTAAATTTGTACCCGAACAATTATTTCGCACTGTACCTGAAATTGTGTCCGAACAGGTGTTTTGGGGTAAAAAAGGAAAATATAAGTTGTTAAATCACTTTAAAGTCAATAAGTTATGATTAAGCGGGACGTAGCGCAGCCTGGTAGCGCACTACACTGGGGGTGTAGTGGTCGGAGGTTCAAATCCTCTCGTCCCGACCAATCCTTATGTTATCATACATTACTTTATACCAAATGATTAAGCTTTTATGAGTCTAAACCGTCGTTTTTTATCTTTTGAACGTCCACGCCGCCGTATGGTTGAAGAGCAGTTAATGCCTGCTGGTATTACGGACGCTCGTGTTTTACATGCTATGAACACTGTTCCTAGGCATTTGTTTGTGGATGATGCATTGCTTGGCCGTGCTTACCATGATTCTTCCTTACCCATTGGTGCAAGGCAGACTATATCACAGCCATTTATGGTGGCTCGTATGTCTGAGTTATTATCACTTGAAGGGCATGAGCGTGTTTTGGAAATAGGTACAGGCTGTGGGTATCAAACGGCTGTGCTGTCTTGTTTGTGTCGCCGTGTTTATAGTATTGAACGTATTGCGATATTGCATGCTAAAGCGCGCAAGAATCTGCGTCTAGCCCATCATGCTAATGTTATGTTGAAATGTGGGGATGGTTTACTCGGTTGGGAGGAATATGCACCCTTTGACGCGATCATGGTGACTGCGGGAGGGTTTGCATCTGATGTATGGATGGATCAATTGCGTGAAGGTGGTGTATTGTTAATGCCTGAAGGTGAACAGGGCTCACACCGTTTGGTTCGTCGTAAGAAGTTGAAAAAGGGTATTGAGGAAGAATATTTTGATGCCTGTACGTTTGTACCGTTATTAAAAGGGGAGTTGTGACGTTGACAGAATCAGAACTACCAGTTGCTAAAGAATCATGGTTGCGTCGTGCTTATCATTGGACGTTGGCTTGGGCTGAGCATCCACAAGCCAAATGGGCATTGTTTTTTATTGCTTTGATTGAGGCGAGTGTGTTTCCTATTCCGCCAGATATTCTATTACTAGCACTAGCCTTGGGAAGACCCGACTTGGCACTTCGTTTTGCAGCAGTTTGTACAGCAGGCTCGACGGTAGGGGCAATCCTTGGTTATGGCATTGGTATGTTATTATTTGCGAGCATTGCCGAGCCTGTTTTGCAGTTTTATGGCGCAATAGAGCAATTTCATGTGGTAGAAGGGCTGTTTCTTGAATGGGGTTTGTTGCTGGTATTAGTTGCGGGTTTTTCGCCTATCCCTTTTAAAGTTATTACCATTGCAGCGGGCACCTTTGGTTTACCCTTTATTGGTTTTGTATTTACTGCCTTACTCTCCCGTGGAGCACGATTCTTCTTGGAAGGGGCTCTTTTGCGTTGGGGTGGTGATGATTTAAGGGCTTGGGTTGAAAAGTATTTTGAGTGGGCAACATTGGCTGTGGGTATCTTGGTTGTTTTAGGTTTTTTAGGGTTATGGCTACTAAGTTAAAATATTTTTTCTTAGCCTGTTTCATACTGCTGCTGGCGGGCTGCTTCAAAACGGAGCTGCCTGTTTATAAGCAAAAACATTATGCAAGCACAAAGCATAGCTCGTATGCTTCAACGTATAAGGTTCGCTCTAAAGATACATTATACAGTATTGGTCGCCGTTTTGGCATTAACTACAAAACTTTGGCTCGAAATAATCATATCCGTTCGCCTTACACAATTTATACAGGACAAAGGATTTACTTAAAAGGTGTTGCGCCCCGTTCACGTACTCTGCCAGTCGCCAAGCATCAATATAAAACCAAACGCACAAAAAAGGCTGTTAAAAAAACAACGCGAAAGTATTCGGCAAAAAAAACCACGCGCCACAGTGCCAAATCATCACGTTTGCGTTGGCCTGTGAATGGTGTGTTGACTAGTCACTTTGGTCGTCGAGGAAGCCGAATGCATGATGGTATAGATATTGGTGCAAAAGAAGGTACTGCGATTCATGCAGCAGCAGCTGGTGAAGTGGTATATTCAGATCATCGTCTAAGTGGTTATGGGCGGCTGATTATTATTCGCCATCGACATGATTTGTTTACTGCTTATGCACATAATCAACGCAACCTAGTTCGCAAAGGTGAGCGTGTTAAAACAGGTGATGTTATTGCCCGTGTAGGTCATACGGGTCGCGCAACTGGACCACATCTGCATTTCGAAGTAAGGCGCGGACCTACACCCGTAGATCCCTTGTCATATTTACCTAAAAAACGTTAGTGAGGGCTTTTAAAGTTCTTGCGAAGCAACGTAGTACTTCTTTTTTGTTTTATTTAAAGACTTTTTAACCTCTATAGCATATTTATGCGATATGCGCTAGGTTTATTATACATTATCTTACTGCACATGTTGGAAAGTTTGTCAATGTTGGCATTCGAAGATGGAGGGTGGCAAATGGCTAAAAAACGTAGTGTTGATCCGATGACTATTTATATGCGTGAAATATCGCGTTATAATCTTTTGACTGCCAAGGAAGAGGTGGCGCTTTCACGGCGCATTGCTAAAGGTGATGAGGATGCACGCCAGCATATGATCAATGCAAACCTTCGTTTGGTTGTAAAAATAGCACGGCGTTATATGAATCGTGATTTGCCGTTGGCGGATCTTATTGAAGAAGGAAACATTGGTCTGATGCGGGCTGTGGAAAAGTTTGATGATGCACATGGCTGTCGCTTTTCAACATACGCGACATGGTGGATTCGTCAGTCTGTTGAGCGTGCAATTATGAATCAAGGGCGCACGATTCGCTTACCTGTGCATGTGGGTAAAGAATACAATTCCATGTTGCGATCTGCGAATCATTTGCGCACCATCTTGGGGCGTGAGGCAAGTGAAAGTGAAATTGCGGTACATATGGGTAAGACACCTGCACGTATTCAGGCACTATTAAGCGCAACTGTACAAACAGAAAGTGCAGATACTACATTGCATGATGACGGTGATTTTACGTTATATGATGTTACAGAAGATGTAGGAGCTGAGTTGCCCGGAGATCAGCTGGATGCATCTATTCGTGATGCTATGTTGATGGATTGGATGGAAAAGTTAGGCAAAAAAGAGCAGGAAGTGGTACGATTGCGCTATGGTCTAGTAAGCCATGGGGATCCATGGACACTTGAAGCTATAGGTCAACATATGGGCGTAACGCGTGAGCGTATTCGTCAAATTCAAGTAGTTGCTTTGAAAAAACTGCGATCCTTGATGGATGCAGATCATATTTGTCTTGAGGAGATTGTTTGAACTCATCCAATGCTATAAATTTCCGCGATTTTATTCGCGATATTCCAGATTACCCCAAACCAGGTATTACGTTTAAAGATATTACGCCGTTATTGGCAGATGGTGATGCTTTTGGTGCTTGTGTTTCAGCATTGGCATGCCACGTGCCGAGTGATGCGAGTCTCATTGTTGGCGTTGAATCGCGAGGTTTTCTATTTGGCGCAGCTTTAGCTCAGTTGACGGGTTTGGGCTTTGTGCCAGTGCGCAAACCAGGGAAGCTGCCAGCCGATGTGCATGCGATTGAATATGAACTTGAGTACGGTATGGATCGCCTAGAGATTCACCGTGATGCTTTGGCTCATGGGCAAAAAGTTGTCATTATTGATGATTTGTTGGCGACAGGTGGCACCGCCAAGGCTACATTAAATCTGGTTAACCAACTTGGTGCTGATGTAGTAGCCTGTTTGTTTGTGATTGAGTTGTCCTTTTTGAATGGTCGTCAATTATTGGGCGATACCCCAGTACATCACTTACTTTCCTATTGATATTCACAAAAAAAAGCTCACTTTTTTTATGAATGAAGGTGAATTTATAAAGACACTTTTGTAAGTGTTTTTTTCTTTTTTTTCTTTATTAATTTATTGATTTATATATGTTCAGTAATGTTAAGTCAGTGCGTGCAGGATGCCTTTATTGTGGTTATCATGCTGCATCATTTAGGCGTGCTTTCTTATGCCCTGATGATATTATTTATGCCCTCGTAGCTCAGTTGGATAGAGCGACCCCCTCCTAAGGGGTAGGCCACAGGTTCGACTCCTGTCGAGGGCACCATGATTTTTATTGAGTATGTACACACGGAGATAAAATGGACGAAATACTGAACCCAGCAGCACCAGTTCTGATTGAAGATGAGATGAAACGCTCCTATCTGGATTATGCCATGAGTGTTATTATTGGGCGTGCATTGCCTGATGCTAGAGATGGTTTAAAACCCGTTCATCGTCGTATTTTATACGCCATGCAAGATTTGGGTTGTACCCATGATAAACCTTACAAAAAATCAGCCCGTGTGGTTGGTGATGTGATTGGTAAATATCATCCGCACGGTGATACAGCCGTATATGATGCCTTGGTTCGTATGGCACAGCACTGGAGCATGCGTCATGTGCTTGTCGATGGGCAGGGTAACTTCGGCTCTGTGGATGGTGATTCTCCTGCAGCAATGCGTTATACCGAATCGCGCATGAGTAAATTATCGGCTGAATTATTGGCTGATATTGATAAAGACACCGTTGATTTTGGCCCGAACTACGATGATTCGTTGTCTGAGCCAAAAGTATTGCCTGCTAAATTTCCCTGTTTGTTGGTGAATGGTTCACAAGGTATTGCCGTGGGCATGGCAACCAATATTCCTCCTCATAATTTGGGTGAAAGTATCAATGCGACGATTGCTTTGATTGATAATCCTGATGCCGATGATGATGAATTGATGCAAATCATGCCTGGTCCTGATTTTCCAACGGGTGCATTTATTTATGGTCGCAAAGGCATGCGTGATGCTTTTATTTCTGGTCGTGGTTCGGTCACCATGCGTGCCAAAGCCAGTGTTGAGATCAATAAGCGTACCAAACGAGCATCGCTGATTATTTCTGAATTGCCATATCAGGTAAATAAAGCAAAATTGATTGAAAATATCGCGCATTTGGTGCGAGATAAGAAATTGGAAGGCATTTCTGACCTGCGTGATGAATCAGATCGTGATGGCATGCGTATTTATATTGAGTTAAAACGCAATGAAATTCCTGAAGTTATTTTAAATAACCTTTACAAACATACTCAGCTGCAATGCAACTTTAGCTGTAATATGCTGTCGTTGGTGGATGGGCAGCCAAAACTTTGTGGTGTGCGTGAACTCTTATTGCACTTTATTGATCACCGCCGCCAGGTTGTTACACGTCGTTGTTTGTTTGATTTGAATAAAGCAGAAGCACGCGCCCATATTTTAGAGGGCTTACTCATTGCCTTGGATCATATTGATGCAGTGATTAAACTTATTCGTGCAAGCCAAACAGGTGCGGAAGCCAAACAGGGTTTGATGGACACTTTTGCACTTTCGGATAAACAAGCACAAGCAATTCTCGATATGCGTTTGCAACGTTTGACTGGTCTTGAGTATGACAAAATCAAAGCAGAATTTGAAGAAGTCCAGGCTTTGATTGCACACTTAAAAGCTATTTTAGCAGATGAAAAATTGTTGATGAAAGTGATTCGTGAAGAACTTGAAGAAGTGCGTGATAAATATGCTGACCCGCGCCGTGCTGAAATCATGGATGAAACAGCAGAGCTTTCGGTGGAAGATTTGATTACCGAAGAAGATATGATTGTAACCATTTCTAATGAGGGCTATATCAAGCGTAACGCGACAACCTTATACCGTGCACAACGTCGCGGTGGCAAAGGCAAAACAGCCATGACCACCAAAGAAGAAGACTTTGTGACGCAGTTGATGGTCGCATCAACACATGACTATTTGTTGTTCTTCTCAGATAAAGGGCGTGTATTCCGCAAAAAAGTCTATGAAATTCCGCAAGCAGGGCGTGCAACACGTGGTAAAGCATTGATTAACCTTTTGCCTGTTGAAAAAGATGAGAAGATTTCAGCTACATTGGCGGTTCGTGAGTTTGATGATGAACATTGCATTGTGATGGCAACCAAAAATGGTGTGATTAAGAAAACCAAGCTCTCTGAATATCAGAATATTCGTACCAACGGCATTATCGCTATCAAACTCGATGATGATGATGGTTTGATTGGTGTGGTGAAATCCAGTGGTGAGCAAGACATTATGCTGGCATCCAGTGGCGGTAAGTTGATTCGTTTCCATGAAACGGATGTTCGCACCATGGGACGCAGTACACGCGGTGTGACAGGTATGCGTATGCCGAAAGATAATGAAGTTATTTCTATGACCTTGGTGGCAGAAAAAGCCTCGCTATTGGTGGTTTCTGAGAATGGTTATGGCAAACGCACCTTGGTATCAGAATACAATTGTCAAAAACGCGGTGGGCAGGGTGTCTTCACATTGAAAACAGGCGACCGCAACGGTTCGATGGTGGCAACGATTCAGGTGCTTGATGATGATCAAGTGATGATGATGACCGATACGGGACGTTTGATGCGGATGAAGATGAATGGTATTTCTGTCATTGGTCGTAATACGCAGGGCGTTACTTTGATTAAGTGTGATAAAAAAGAACGTGTGATTGGCGCAGTGCGTGTGGTTGAAAAGCAGGATGAAGAAGAAGCTGAGTTATTTGATGTCAATGGAACTGAAGACTCGGGTAATGAAACGAATAATAATGAAACAAACAGTAATGAAGGTGATGTGAATGATTGATCGGAAGGCCTTTCGTAAAGATTTTGAAGTGATGCAAGAGGCTTTGGCACGTCGTGGCGAAGCTCTAGTAGCAGAGGGTTCTGCATGGGCACGTGCACGTGCTTTGGATACAGCACAGCGTGATGTAAAAGCGCAGTCAGAAGCTTTGCAGGCCGAGCGCAACAGTGTATCCAAACTGATTGGTCAAAAGAAAAAGAATGGTGATGATGCTTCCAAAGAATTGGCACGCATGGGTGAGGTTGCCAAGCAATCCAAACTGTTGGATGTACAAGCCAAAGAAGCTGAAGCCGCATTCTCTGATGCTTTGTTAGAAATTCCGAATTTGCCACATGCATCTGTGCCTGATGGTGCGGATGAAAATGACAATATTGAAATTCGACGTTGGGGTGAGCCGCGCCAAGATAAAGTACCAGCCCATTGGGATATTGGTGAGGCATTGGGTATTCTTGATTTTGAAGCAGGTGCAAAGTTGGCAGGTAGCCGTTTTTCGGTACTACGTGGTGCAGCCGCACGTTTAGAGCGTGGTTTGATGCAGTTTATGCTTGATATGCATGCTGACCAACATGCCTATGAAGAAGTTTGGGTGCCAGCGATTGCCAATCGTAAGACTTTAACTGGAACAGGTCAGTTACCCAAATTTGAAGATGATTTGTATCACCTTGAAGGTGAGGATGCATTTTTAATTCCTACCGCTGAAGTGCCTGTTACGAATTTATACCAAGATACTATTTTAGATGCGGCTGATTTACCGATTCGCCATTGTGCTTATACACCATGTTTTCGCCGTGAAGCAGGCTCTGCAGGGCGCGATACCCGTGGCATGATTCGCCAACATCAGTTTGATAAAGTTGAGTTAGTGCAATTGGTGCATCCAGAGCATGCGTTGGATGGTTTGAATGAATTAACCGGGCATGCTGCGGCTATTTTGGAAGCCTTGGAACTACCTTACCGTGTGGTTGATTTATGTGCGGGAGATATTGGTTTTTCAGCGCAGAAAACCTTTGATTTGGAAGTTTGGTTACCAAGTCAATCTTGCTACCGTGAAATTTCATCATGCTCATCATTCGCCCAGTTTCAAGGGCGGCGTGCTGGCATTCGTTTTCGCTCTGAAGGAGGTAAACCAGAAGCAGTAGCAACCTTGAATGGTTCAGGCTTGGCGATTGGACGTACCTTGGTGGCAATTCTTGAAAACGGTTGGCAGCTTGATGAACATGGCAATGATTCTGTTGTTATTCCAGAAAAATTACGACCTTATGTCGGTGGACTAGAGCGTATTGTTGTATAGGGCACCTCGAAACTTCGCCAAACTTGTGCTTTTCACCCCTAGGGAGGCGCTAATCAACTCAATAAATGATGCCTATACGCCCAAAATTGCCAGCACCTGCGTTAGTCTACTTAGCAATAGCGGGGCTATTGCTTGCGCTTGCTGTGTTGGTGATTTTGAATCGCATATCCACTCATTCAGAGTTAATCAGCACCTCCCTAGCTTCGTTGAATAAAATGGGCAATAGCGATGCTATGACTCATTTCATTGCGCCTTGCTATGAGTAAAAATCAGCGTCGTTTGACTCGTCCGAGTTTTTTCGAGGTGCCCTATAGCCCCAAGCTTATTTCCTCGCTTGTTATTATGGGCGGGGTTATTTTTTATGTCTTCTATTTTATTCCTTAGATACTGATGTTGTAATGCTTTTGAGGGTTTCACTTATTTTTGAGATTACCTTTTTACAGCCTTGAAGGTGATGCCTATTTTTTAAATAACTAATATCATTGTATGAAATCCATACCTTATTATTTTCATCTTTCCATATTAAAGCTTTTTGCGGCAGATCTATAGCGATACTTTGCTGGCACTTCATAAGTGGACTTCCTGCCTTTGGATTACCAAATATAATCAACACAGTTTCACGTAATTGAATGCCAGTTTTAGAAGCATTTTTTGAATGGTTAATTCTGTTAAAGAGAATCATTCCTTTTTCATTTAATATTTTTTCAAATCTTTCAGCTGTAGCAGTAACACTGTATTGACTCTCTACACTTATCATCCCATCAGCTGCATTAGCTGTGAATGAAATAGATAGCACCAAGAGTAATATAAATATTGTTTTTTTCACTTCATTCTCCTTTTGGGTAGAAGGCTCGAGTTAAAGGCTTTACGGAAAATTTCACTTATGACTCCCATGCTTAATTGCCAAAGCTGTAGAAACACCCCATATCCAGTTGAAAAATATTACAAATAATGGGGTAAGAAGCCCTACATCAAGTCCTGCCATACCTTTATGAGCCATCATAGGGAATACAACAAACAATTGAACGGCTGTGGGGAATAGGCTTAGAACTGCTCCTTTGAGCAATAGTTTTGATTGCAATATAGGCAATATAAACAGTAGTCCCCATAGGCCTCCCCATACAATGCGAGGGTAGAGCCAATCAGGTGATAAGGGTGGGGCGATAGCAACACCCAGTGATGCCGTGATGCCGTAGTAGCCAAACGCCCATACAGTAAGGCTATTGGCCAATGCACCTACAGAGCCTGCGGCAAAGAAAATGAGCAGTTTTTTCATATTTTACTCCTGAAAAAAGTAATCTTCATAATTGCTCCCCCTTGTATAAAGCCTATATTAGTTTGAACCTATTAGTTTGAATGGTTATGCAATTTGTTCATGTTATCAACAACTCAAAATTCGCTTTTCCTATAGAAATACCATTCACGATGATTTCTAATGTATGCAAACCTTGATAATACTTGCGCGTACTTATCTTTTTCATCATGTGTTTTTTTGCAAAGGTGAGAGTTTCATTTGGGGCTAATTTTTTAATACGCCACTTGAATACCTTGGGTGATGTTGTGCCATTGGCTTTTTGATGGTGAATAATATAATCAATCATCAAGCTCTGCGTATGTGTGGCATTTGAAATAATTGAGGTGTTGAACTGCAATGCTGTGCCAAAGGTGACCTTGGGGGTTTCAATTTGTATTTTCACTTGTTTCAGCTTAGGCGAATGATAACCAAAGACCTGCAACACTTGGTTGTTACCTTGTTTGAGTAATGTTCTGCAAGCGTGGCGGATAAGCTTCTTTCGTTCCGTACTGGCTCCAGACATCCATTGTTTTGCAATGTTTGCTACAAGCTCGGGATGATCTTTGGCAATATCATTTAAATTGTTTGCGACCGAACGCCGCACATATTCTTCATGATCATCTTTAAGTATTTCCAATATCTCAATGACAGGGTAGGGATCGTTGATAAAAGCAGGCAACTGCATAGCCCAAGGCAATCTTGGACGAGAACCTTCTGATGCCAGTCTCCGTACATGCCTATCTGCATCTTTAGCCCACTCTTTCATGGTAAGCAGTGTCTTTTCAGGATACTCTAAAAGAAAAAAACGAATGCCAAACTCTGAAGAAAAGCGTTTGGTGCATTCTTTGAATAAAGTCATGGATAAATCAAAATGTTTTTGACCATATAAACCCACATAATGTGTGATGGGCATAATCGCCCAGCCCGCAATACCTTGTTTATCCGTCGTGACACCAAAAATATCACCCTCACGTGCAGGGCTCAGGCTTTCTAGAATAATTTCACCAGCTTTTGCGAAATCATTGGGTAAATATTTGACCATTGCATACATGATTTGTTCAGAACGCTGTTTTAATTCAAGCGCATCCAAGCCTTCTGACGCAGCAACGAAAAAACCTTTGTTATCAAACCCAGACCATTGCTGATGAAATTGTTCAGCCATCGCAAAAATAAGCTCGGTGTTAAATGCGTTTTTAAAAGGTTCGACCATGAAATATCCTGATTTATATTCTTTAAATCATTGCTGTCCGATGAAACAATAAAGGGCAACAAAAAAGGTCTGAATTCCCAAGTGATTATGTTAGATTTGTAGTTGCATAGACAGCAAATCAACAGACTGGAGAATTCAGACCAT
>JALUXZ010000213.1 GCA_027018935.1 Mariprofundaceae bacterium | reverse complement strand
GTGCCGTGTCCTCATCCAAATTTCCTGTTGGCTCGTCTGCCAAGACAACAGGTGGTGTGGCAATCATGGCTCGCGCAATAGCAATACGTTGCTGCTCACCACCCGACAAGGCTTCTGGGTAAGACCATAAACGATCTTCCAAACGAACAAATTCTAAAACTTTGCGCACACGCGGAATTAAACGTTCTTTATTCCAACCTTGTACGCGTAAAGGTAGCGCAACATTTTCAAAAACAGTGCGTGAAAAAAGCAATCGATGATCCTGAAAAACAATGCCTGTGCGTCGACGAACAGCGCGTACTACAGCTTCCCCAGCCGCTCGCATATCTGTTTTCTGCACCTGCAACTGCCCAGATGATGGTCGCAAACCACCATAAAACATCCGTAATAGCGATGATTTTCCTGCCCCACTTTCACCTGTTAAATAAACAAACTGTCCTTGTGTAATCGTTAAGTTTACACCCGATAAAGCTACTTTTCCAGTGGGATAGCGCAGCATCAACTGCTGCATATCTATAATGGTTTTACGTTCTGACATGGCAAAACATTAACGCATATGCCAGCAATTGCACCCTGTATGCCAAGGGAGGTGCTGATCAACTCAATAAATGATGCCTATACGCCCAAAATCGCCAGCACCTCCCAAGGTAATGCAATCTTAGGGGTAGCTCGAAAAACCTCGAAACTTCGCCAAACTTGTGCTTTTCACCCCTAACTGCGTTGAATAAAATGGGCAATAGCGATGCTATGACTCATTTCATTGCACCTTGCTATGAGTAAAAATCAGCGTCGTTTGACTCGTCCGAGGTTTTTCGAGCTGCCCTTAGCTACAGACATCCTGCTGACAAAACCCCATCAAGCCTTCAGCATATCGCCATGCTCGTCTCATGCCCGCAATGTAAAGCCAAGTATCAACTTGCTGCGACTATCAAAAATGCTATTTTGGTATGCCACCGTTGTGGCACGGAATTTCATGCAAATCAGACAGAAAAGAAACCTACCATCATTGATAACGAGCTCTCCCTTTTTGAACAAACTCAGAACAACGAAAAAGAAACTGCAATCAAGGCTAAGCCCACACAAATATCTTCTGATAATAAACTTACATTATCTGCGCAACAAATCGATAAAACCAATCCAGATGCTGAACAACTCGAGACAAAATCAGATGATACGCCACATATCCCATTATCTGAAGAGCGGGTGTTGCCAAAACGTAAGCAAACACGCATCTGGCATTGGCTCATACTGGTGCTAATATGCATCAGTCTATTGGGCATTTGGAACAATCAAAAGCAGTGGTTGGCGCAACCTTGGATGCGCAGTTTAATGATGAATATGCAGTTACCTGTTACTTCTAATGCCGCTGATTGGCGCATTTTAAAAGATAAGCTCCATAGTCAATGGGTTGACCGTCAAAATCATAGCCGCGTATTGTTTATCGATGGTTATATTCAAAATCGCCTGCTAAGTGAGCAAATTCCACCTGCCATACAAGTTAGCTTTTATGATATGCCCAATAGCCGTGCAATCCAAACACGCATCATCACTATTACAGAACCACCCAATCTCCCCGCCATACGCCATGCTCCTTATATAGCCCCAGCGATTGATCAGATTCCTGTCAGTGCGGGTGGACAACGAGCCTTCACCCTAGTGCTTGAAAATGTGCCCGAACAAGCACGTGAAGTTTCTATAAACATCGCAAGCCTTTAAATAGGGGTACTAAGAAGCCACTTTATTGGGCAATATCACCCCAAATTGATGTATCATATTTCTTAGTTGCTTCTGCACTGGTGCTAAAATATGCGCTGGATTTTCAATTACAAAAGTATGTTCCCGCTGCTGACAACTTAAGCCTTGCAAGCGACGTATATCCGCAATAAAGCTAGCTGTATATTCCGGCCCTAATTGTTTGCGCCATTGCGGCATGTCTATACGAATAGATGATGGCTCTGCGCCACCTGTATGCAACGAAAAACACTCAAACATACCACCTTTGATCACTGAATTGATGCCCAAAACCAGCACACTAGCATTACAATGCCAAGCCAAACCCATTTCCTGCCAGTCATATAGCAAAATCGAATAAAGCTCACGATGTTCGCCATCACAAAAAAGATAAAAATCATTTAAGGTATTTTCTTTCATGCGCTTATTTTAGCATAAAATCAGGTTTCAACCAATAACACCACAGCTTGTGCTGCAATGCCTTCCCCACGCCCTGTAAAACCTAGTTTTTCAGTCGTTGTTGCTTTGATATTACATAAGCTTGGCTCAATGCCCAATAATCCAGCCAAACGTCTACGCATCGCAGGGATATGTGCCGCCAGCTTGGGTTTTTGTGCAATCACCGTGGCATCCAAATTGCCAACTTTCAGATTATTTTCAGCCAAGCTCTTCATCACTTCCAGCAATAACTTTGTGCTATCAATGCCTGCATATTGCGGATCACTATCAGGGAAATGATGCCCAATATCTCCCAAACCAGCCGCTCCTAACAAAGCATCACATATCGCATGAATCAATACATCTGCATCAGAATGCCCTGCCAGCCCAAGATGGTAAGGAACCTCAATACCGCCCAATATCAACTTTCGATTTTCCGCAAAAGCATGCACATCAAAACCTTGTCCAATCCGCATTATAAAGCCTCTCCCTGCAATAGTGTTTGCATCCACAATAAATCATCTTGCGTGGTTATCTTACGGTTGTTTACATCACCCTGCGATACATAAACAGAAAAACCAGCCGCCTCCAATACCGAGGCATCATCGGTATGCAAATGTAAACGTTGTTTCTCTTTCAATAATGCCTGCTCAAACCAATCACGGCGCGCCACTTGCGGCGTTTGCACCGCTCGCAAAGAAGATCGCAGCGGCGTTTCAAGCACTTTACCATCATCATTGATGCGTTTGATCGTATCATGCACAGTAATTCCTGGCACGGCTGCTCCATGTTGAGCTGCCATATCTAACACAGCTTCCAGAACACACTTGGATGCCAATGGTCGTGCAGCATCATGCACTGCCACCATATCCACATCATCAGGCAAAGCTGCCAAACCTTTTTGCATAGAAATAGAGCGCTCTGCACCACCCTTCACAGCAGGTAATAATTGAAACGGGAAATGATGGGAAGCCACAATATCGGCAAACATCACATCATCTTCAGCAACCACAGGCTGCACCACAGCAATGCGTGGCTCTTGAGATAAACTCTGCAAGGTATGCAATAGAATTTCTTTTCCACAAACTTTCACATATTGCTTGGCGATTTCGCCACCAAAACGTGTACCACGACCAGCAGCTAACAATAATACGGCAACTTTCATAATGGAGATTGTGCGTGCTTCGCCCATAAGGTCAAATGCCAGTATGCGGCGAACATAAAATAGCATCATTTATAATACGCTTAAACAATGCACATTATCTGCTATCTTGCGCCCCTACTACTGCGTATTTGGAGTATTACCATGATTAAAGCTATTTTATTAAAGATTTTTCGTGAAGGCGTTGGTGGTCTGATGGCATTTGTCAGCTTTTTAACCAGCCCACGTAAAATCAAACGTTCACAAGAAGCTCAAGAGACTATCAACCAACAAGTAAAATCTATGTCTATGTATCAATATTTTGCATGTCCATTTTGCATCAAAACACGCCGCACCGTCCATCGCTTAAACATCCCCTTGGAATACCGTGATGCACAAGTTCGCGGGGGTGAACATCGCAACGCCTTGGAAAAAGAAGGTGGCAAAATCAAAGTGCCATGCTTACGCATTGATGAGGGCGAAAAAACCACATGGTTATACGAATCCAAGGATATTGTTGCATACCTTAATGAACAGTTTGACCCTGCATTCAAAACCTCATAATTTTGCGTTTAACGATTAATATTAAGGTTACCCCAGATTATCAGGAAAATTTAGGCAGTAACATCAAACACAAAAGGATCCGAATAAATATCAGTCATCTTCGCACCTGACATGAAACATGTTTGTTTTAAACCATTCACAATCGCAGGGTCACCACATACATAAACACGCCAACCCTTTAAATTTGGCTTAGATTTCTTGAGCACTTGCTGAAGATCGCCCTGCTCACCACCACGCGGCGCATCACCATGCAACACACACGGAATATAATGCACTTGCTCATTTTCATCTGCCAAAGCATACAACTCATCCATATAATACAGACCTGGCGTTGCTAAGCTTGCGTGAAACAAGTGTATTTCACCTCGGTGACCACGCGCCAAGGCATCTCGCAAAATACCATACAAAGGCGCAAGCCCCGTACCTACACCCACCAATAATAATGGCTGATCCAAATCCCTATCGGTATAAAAACAATCACCCGCTGGACCCATCAAAGAAATTTTTTCGCCAAGCTTGGCATCATCATGGAAATACCCACTTACATGCCCTTCTGGAACTCGTTTAATATGCAACTCCAAAGAATCTTCGCGCGGCAAACTTGCTAATGAATAACTGCGAGTCACATCTGTTTTGGGATGCATAATATTGATAAATTGCCCTGCAATATAATCCAAAGGCTGCTCAGTTTGTAAGCGAATACGAACAACGGATTCATTTAGCATCGTTTTTTCAACAATCGTTGCAGATATTTCCTGCTTTGCCACATCCGCAACCGATAATTCCATATCCTCTTCCGGTTTACAAATACATGCTAAAAAATAGTTTTGATCAGCTAACGTATCCTTCAAACCCTGCTGTGACTCAACTGGCGGCGTGCCTTTTACTGCTTTGGTAATACATGTTTGGCACACACCACTTTGACAAGCCGATGGAATCAATACGCCATGTCTGGTCAAACTTTCAAGCACCGTCTCACCTTTTTCACAGTGATATTCTTTTCCTTCAAAGGTAATAACTGGCACACAAAACTCCTACTTCGATCAACTCAATAATAATTTCAAAACTTAAAAAGAACGGCCCAGCCTACAGTATCCCTGAGGGGGGGGGATGGAGGGGAAAAGCTGAGGGCTGAGCCGAAACTTTAACGGTTTAACACATCCTCACGAACGCTATCTGCAATCGCAATGATTTCCGCCACTTTTTCTTCACCAACACCCAATTCAGCTAATGTTGAACGAAGGTGTGCTAAAATATGTTCAAAATGAGAGTCATTCAAACCCATTTTTTCAACCATATGTTTGTGACCTTCACGCATGTCCAAACCTGTATAATTATTCGGTCCACCAAAAACCATTGTTAAAAATGCTTTTTGTTTCGCCGCTTGTTTGACCATATCTGTGCCTTCAAAAAACACTTTAACATAGGCATCTGACAATACACGGCGGTAAAAAATATCTACCGCAGCATCAATCGCCGCTTCCCCACCTAACTGGTCATACAAAGATTTCTCCGCTGGCTGTTCAGGCGCACCATCCAGTGAGTGTGCTTTATCTGCGGCATTCGATAACAACACTGGCACCACAACACCCAGTATGAAAAACATAATTAAAGGATAAATAAAAGCTGTTAGTTGCTGTTCCATAACTCGTATTCCTTAGCGGTCTAACACATCAGCACGCACGCTATCTGCGATATTGATGACTTCTTGAATTTTTTCTGCAGGAACACCGAGCTCAGCCAATGTTGAACGAAGATGGGCTAAAATATGTTCAAAATGAGAGTCATTTAGCCCCATTTTTTCAACCATATGCTTGTGACCTTCACGCATATCCAAGCCTGTGTAGCTATTTGGGCCACCGAATACCATGGTTAAAAATGCTTTCTGCTTCGCAGCTTGCTTTTCCATATCTACGCCTTCAAAAAAGCGAATAACATATGCATCACTTAAAACACGACGGTAAAAAATATCCACTGCTGCATTTACTGCCGCTTCTCCACCCAACTCTTCGTATAAACTCATAAGTACTCCTAGAACCATTGATTATTTTAACAAACAACCTTTGCATAAAGATGTGTTTGATATGCGCAATATAAGTAGCCTTCAAGAAAGATGTCAACTAAATATATCTTTTTAATTGATAACCGCTCTCAATTGAACTATTATCCTGCCATGCAACTAACCCTCTATACCGACTATTCACTGCGTGTTTTATTATATTTGGGAGAGCACCCTAATGAGCGCATCACAATTACTCAAATGTCTGAATATTTTGACATCTCCAGAAATCACCTTGTAAAGGTTGTGCATAACTTAGGAAAATTAGAGCTCATTCATACTATTCGAGGAAAAAATGGTGGAATGTGGCTGGCTCAAGAGCCGAAAAACATCAATATCGCCACAGTCGTTCGAAAAGTTGAACCGCACATGAATTTATTGGAATGTTTTGATGACAAAACCAACACCTGCCCCATCACAAAAAACTGTGGGCTTAAACATATCCTATTCAAAGCCAAGAAAAGCTTTATGGATGTATTAAAAGAGCATACCTTGGCTGATTTATTACCAGAAAATAATAACACTGTTATTCAACACATCCCTCTTAAAAGCATTCAACTCGCAAGTACCAATAAATAAAATCCAACGATGTATTGCTCATAAAGAGCTAATTCCCTCTTCACATTGCTGATTGCAATTTTTTCTTCATACCTTTCATGCCTCACTTAGTTTAAGCTTCGCTCGATTTCACTAGCATGGCGCAATCACCTATTCGCACATCGCTGTAATATTATAAATAACAGAGAGAGTTTTCATGTTATCCAAAATCATTGATTCCATCCAACCTCGCCATATTGGTCTTCTTGCCATGTGTGGCTTGGCATTTTTATATATGGCACTGTTTCGTTATGATTCTTATGGCATTGAAGAAGGTGCCGCCCGCGCACTACTGATTAATTGGTCTATTATTGATCAAATTGCCAATGCTACACCATTGTTTGGTATGCCAGACTTGCGCGCTCTTATGTTTATATTTTTAGACATTCACTGGGCAGGAAGCCTTGCAGCTGCCAAAGTATTTACCATGTTTATGGTATTTGCCACAGCCTTAATGTTATATCGCTGGGGTGAATATAACGATAATGCTGAAACATCAACCATTGCGACTGCATTATTACTTATTGCTCCCATCACCATTATGCAGATCGATTCCATCTCCTCTGGTGTGTTTTTACTTTTCTGTTTTATATGTTCATTTTGGTTAGAAAAAATGTATAGCGAAGGCAAGCGTACATTGGCTGGTTCAGCCTTTATGCTTATCGTCATGTCTGCATTTGCTGTTAGTCTACACCCTATGGGCTTGGCTTTACCCATTGCGCTGATGCTTCTTTGGTTACCCAAAAAAAATACTCCCGATGATGTAAAAAAACGCCGCAACCTCATAATCGGCATTGTTATTAGTACAATACTGCTACTGATCATGCGTTGGGGTTGGACAGGCTTAGAAGAGCAAGGCGGATATTTGGCAAGCCTTGGTGCAGCACTTACTGGCTCACCTATATTACAAGCCTCACCACCCATTGGTTATGGCTTAATTATTGCCAGCTTATTGGGTTTCACCATTGCCACATACATTTATCGTCGCTACTTTGAACTTTTCAGCCTAACTCTCGTCATCGCATGCTTTATTGGTTTATTTCGCCCCGATACATCATGGGCTCTGATGGCGCTCACATGCGTGCTATTTCTCGGACTACCCATGCTTACAGCCCTACACCGCAAAACAGGTATTCAAAACCTTATGGGGCAACGCGGTTTGATACTTATTCTGATTGTTGTTTGCACCAGCGTATTCACCTCCGCTGATAAACATTATCGTATGATTAGTCAGTTAAAGCTTAAATCAGATACTGATTATTTAATTGCATCTGCCGCAGCTATTGCCAATACACCCAATTCTGAGTTCATCATTGCTAGTCAATGGCCTGCACGCACCATGCTTGCCACCAAACGCGATGTACTGCCCCTGCCTCCACAACGTATCCTCAAAGATGCAAGCATCTTTAGTGAGAAAACAACTGGCATTACGCACTTTATGTTTAATCCCAACACCCCAGAGAATAAAGCGTTATCGCGTATCTCCATCAGCCTTGGACATCAAATGGAAGCTATTGAGTTGCTTCCTGCTGGAGTCATCATTCAAGTTAATCGGAATCAAACAAACTAACTCTCAACTATTCAGCATGCTTCCAAGCCCCTCCCCCATTGAGGGGACAAGGTGAATGCCGCAGGCAGAGAGAGTGCCCTAGGGAGGTGCTGATCAACTCAATAAATGATGCCTATACGCCCAAAATTACCAACGCCAGCGTTGGCAAACTTAACAATAGCGGTGCTATTACTTGCGCTTGCCGCCTTGGGGCTGAAAATTTT
>JALUXZ010000212.1 GCA_027018935.1 Mariprofundaceae bacterium | reverse complement strand
ATACCTATCTGCCAAATAGGCCAAGTATCCCAATTTATATCAATGCCAAACATACACACACCACCCCATATTTACCTTTTAGCATCAAGCAAAGCAGAAGCTATCTGGCAGGCACGATACTGCGATGTCACGTCATGTACACGCACACCATCAACACCTTGAAAAATCCCTATGCCTCCCGCTACCGCGCTCTCCAATTCACGGTTATCGACAGAAGCACCTGTTAACGAACCTATAAATGATTTTCGTGATACCCCCAATAATATGGGTAAACCAAAATGTTCTTTTAATACGCCTATATTGGCAATCAAGACCAAATTATCCTCCACCGACTTACCAAATCCAATGCCTGGATCAAGTAATAATGATGAAGATTCTATTCCCGCCGATACGCAGCGTTCAAGACAATGGTCAAAGAAAGCCAACACCTCAGATAAAACATCGCGATATTTTGGTAATTGCTGCATTGTCTCGGGTGTGCCTCGCATATGCATCAAACACACGCTCACTTTTGCATTTGTGCAAGCATGAACAGCCACATCTAAACTCTTATCATCAAATAATAAGGCACTCACATCATTGATCATACAGGCACCCGCCTGAACAGCCTGATCCATCACTATAGCATGCCGTGTATCAATCGAAATCTTACAACCTTGCATTCGCAAAGCTTTAATCACGGGCATCACACGCCGCAACTCTTCTTCTGCAGCAACAGGTTTCGCGCCTGGACGTGTGGATTCACCACCCACATCAATAATCGTTGCACCAGCTTTCCACATAGCCAAACCATGTTGAACAGCTGCTTCAACATCTAAAAATTGCCCTCCATCTGAAAACGAATCGGGGGTGCAATTTAGCACCCCCATCATCCATGCTGGTTGCCCAGCTTGTCGTAACCAGCCAGAGGGCTGTTGACCATTACGGTCATGCATCAGTGCGCTTGACCTGCCTCATCACCTGAAGGTTTACTTTCACCATCAAGTGTAATGTCTTCATCTTCAACTGTATCAGCCTTGGCATCATCAACTTTAGCTTTTAAAGAATCTGATACAGCCTCATCATTTTGCGAGCGTATAGGTTTACCTGCTAAAATTTTGTCAATTTCATCACCCGACAATGTTTCATATTCTAAAGCAGCCTCGGCTAATTTATGTAATTCATCAATATTGTCTGTGAGAATCTTCTTCGCCCTATCATAGCCATCATCAACAAAACGCCTCACCTCAGCATCAATAAGCTTTGATGTATCATCCGACATACTCTGATGTTGCGTCATCGAACGACCAAGAAACACCTCTTGCTCATCCTCACCGTATAACAAAGGACCTAATTTATCTGACAAACCCCACTTAGTAACCATGTTTTTTGCCAAACTGGTTGCCATTTGAATATCACTAGAAGCACCAGATGTCACTTGATCATAACCAAAAATCAACTCTTCAGCCACGCGACCACCCATAGCAATTGCCAAGTTTTCATGCATTTTCTCACGTGATTGTGAATACTCATCTTTTTCTGGTAAACGCATCACCATACCTAAAGCGCGACCACGTGGAATAATCGTCATCTTATGAATCGGATCAGATGCTGGACAATGAAGTGCCACCAATGCATGCCCGCCCTCATGGTATGCTGTCAGCTTTTTCTCATCTTCCGTCATCGCCATCGAACGACGTTCTGTGCCCATCATTACTTTATCTTTGGCTTCATCAAAATCGGCTGCCGATACTTTATCCTTATTAAATCGAGCCGCATTCAATGCCGCTTCATTAACAAGATTTGCAAGCTCCGCTCCTGAAAAACCAGGCGTACCACGGGCAATCACTTTCGCGTCAACATCCGATGCCAAAGGTACATTTTTCATATGCACTTTAAGAATTTGAACACGACCATTCAAATCAGCATTACCAACCACAACCTGACGATCAAAACGCCCAGGGCGTAACAAAGCTGGATCCAACACATCTGGGCGATTGGTTGCAGCTACGATAATCACACTTTCGTTGGCTTCAAAACCATCCATTTCAACCAGCATTTGGTTTAATGTCTGCTCACGCTCATCGTTACCACCACCAACACCTGCTCCACGGTGGCGACCCATCGCATCAATTTCATCTACAAAGACAATACAGGGTGCATGTTTTTTTGCTTGCTCAAACATATCACGCACACGTGATGCACCCACACCCACAAACATTTCCACAAAATCGGATCCTGAAATCGAGAAAAATGGTACCTCTGCTTCACCTGCAATCGCACGCCCTAAAAGCGTTTTACCTGTGCCTGGAGGCCCTACCAGCAATACGCCTTTGGGAATTTTCCCACCCAAACGCGTAAATTTTGAGGGGTCACGCAAAAATTCAATCACTTCTGTGACTTCCTGCTTGGCTTCATCACAGCCTGCCACATCGGCAAAAGTTACGCGGTTGGTATTTTCAGTAAGCAACTTAGCTTTGCTTTTACCAAAGCCCATTGCCCCACCTTTACCACCACCTTGCATTTGGCGCATAAAGAAAATCCATACACCAATCAGCAATAACATTGGGAACCATGAAATAAGAATTGATAATAAAAATGGCACTTCCGTCGGTGCTTTCACATCCACTTCCACCTGATTATCCAACAAACGCTGCATCAAGTTTGGATCGTTAGGAACTTGTAAAGTAAAGCTTTTCATTTCACCTGATAAATCACGGAACTGCCCTGAAACTTGTTTATCACTAATGGTTACTTGCTCAACCATGCCTTGCTCAACATGATCAATAAATGCCGAATAAGTCATCGGTTCCTGCTTACCAGATGGTACCGTAAACATATTAAACACGCTCATCATGGTCAAACCAATGACAACCCACAACAATAAATTCTTACCCATAAATTCAAACTCCAATTTTCATTCAAAGACAATGATGGCTCATACAAGATGAAGCTAACATTAATTCCGAACACTCATTCTAACAACATCAAGCGCGGGAGATTGCCTTCCTGCTCTCAAGATGCAAGCTGCCACCTTTACGTGATAGGCGACAGGCTGACAAATCCAGACCGCCTCGCCCACCTTTTTTCTGCCAAAATTCAATCAACTCAATATGCCTGCGCCCAAAAACTGTGCCTTCACCCAGTACAAATGCTGCCATGCGCTGTAAAACCTGTGCTCGCACAGCTTGCGATAAATTTTGCCAATCATACCACAAAATAGAGCAAGCCGAACCTGTTGCATACAAAGCGATGTTATCCGCCCCCGCATCAAGCACCTTTGCTAACCTTACAGCCTGCTTTTGCCAGCGCATAAACAACGCATATGGATCAATACCTAGCGATAACATTTTTGGGAAAAGCTCTAAACGAATACGATTCCGCCATAAGCTCACATCATCATTACTCGCATCATGTAAATATTTAACAGCTTTTTCCTGCAAGGCACACTCCAAAGAAGCCCGTCGTACATGCAACAAAGGCCGATAAATATCTAATCCATCACGACAGCTTTGAGCAGCAATACCCCGACAGCCCATCACACCAGCGCCCTGCAACATTCGCATGCAAATAGTTTCTGCCTGATCATCAGCGTGGTGCCCCAAAGCAATCGAAGATATACCTGTTTCCCTAGCCATCAACTGAAAAGCATCATAACGACCTTGCCTTGCCTGCGCTTCACGGTTGGATGTGGATGTTTCTGGCAATCGTTGCGATAAAAAAGAAATGCCCCAAGACTCTGCTAATTTCGATAACTGCCTTGCATCATCTGAAGATTTTTTATGCCAAGCATGATCAATATGCCAAGCTTGCACTTGAAAGCCTTGGCTGTGCAAAGCCAAAAGCAAGGCTGTTGAATCCACGCCGCCAGACCAGCCCACAGCAAGTGATTGTGGTAACCCATGGATTAAATTTGATGTGCTTAACCAACCTTCCGCTTGTGATAAATGCGGTGTACGAATCGCTAACCCCCAGCCCAAGTCGTTAACACTTCCGACTGTATTATTTGCGCAGCCTCTGTCGCAGAATCTAACAACTCATACAAGCCCACAGAATTACCATTTAAAGGTGGTGACCCCACCTTTACAAACAATGACATACTCCCATCCCCATCACGAGGAATCACTGCCACAAGTTCAAATGTATCACTGGGCAAACGATACGCTGAAAAAATCAAGGCTGCTTTATGACGATCCAAGCAAAACTTTTTCACACTTGCTTTTGCACGTACCACTGATAAATATTCAGCTAGCACCGCCTCGCTAAGTGCAAAACCCTGATTATATAATACACTGGCTGATTGCCCAGTCCCTGAGTCTATACTTTCAACGCGCACGCCACCCAAAGCCTTCTGCCCTGCATGATGATCACGCCATGCAATAATTTGAGCCACACCAACATCATGTGCTATACCAGCGTCAGCCTGTGCCACAGCCAAACCACTTGCCATGCGAAATTTTCCTAATACTTTATGCTGGTAATCAACAACCGTCCATTCTCCCAACATAGTCAAACACATTGATGCCGCTGGCATACGCCCTCGCCCATCACCTTCAATCACATCCATATAAAATTGACGTAATAAATTTTGAATTGTAACACCTATCTCTACCAGAGCTTGACTACTACCACGAAATGAACAGCCCGAGGCCTGCAAAGTATCCAGAAAAATATGATCGCTAGCCTCAACTTTTGCTAATAATATAGGTAAAAAAAGCGTTTCCAAAAACTTTTCATAATCAACTTGACTTGCATACATACGCGCCAAATAGTCTGACCATTCAACTCTTAAACAGGCCTGATTTGAAGAAAGCGAGGCTCCACTATGCAAGGACTTCTCTGCATCTTGAAAATACACCAATTGACCATCTTCCCACGCCGCAGACAAGGCTTTATCAACTTCCGCACCACGCCCTTTCCCCGCCAATACTTGCCGACGATCCAGCCATACGGTTTCGGCTTTGCGGCGCGTACGCTCCACCACAACATCTTCTTCAAAAACACGAAATGCATTTAATACACGATCATCTTTCAGCCACGGTGTAGCTAATGCAGCTTTAGAATCTTTATCATCACGGCGTGCTAAAACCCAACTCACCAAAGGATAATCTGCATGAGTCCCTAATAATTTCACAGCACTCTCAGGCAACAATTCTGGCTTGGCCAAGAACTGATCCAGCTTTTTAGCATCCAGCACCCACTGCATCCAAATGCCTTGACCTGTTTTTTCAGCCAACTCCCATAAAGCCAGGCGCGCCCAACTGCGCTTTAACATATGTTCACCCATACGGTCTTGGGTCAATAAGGCCAAAATACCCGCTTCATATTTGGCTGCAACTTTGGCTCGCAACTTGCGCAAACGCGGTACAATATCAGGCTCTAATCCATAGGCCATAATGACAAAGCGATCATCACCCAATAATGAGTCATCTGGTTGGCGGTATAAAAATGCAATCGGTGTTGCAGGAATCATCATGGCTTCATAAGTTGCAATACGCGTAACTTCCACAGCTCCTTCAAGGTGTTTCTTTAAAAAACCGCGCAAGGCCCATTCATATAAACCACCCACAACACACACCAATATATGATCCGTATGGGCAGCATGTTCATTTGGCAACCTCGCAATAGACTCCCTGATAAGCTTTAAAATCAAAATATTTACACTGGCTACCCACGGTGCATTGTCTGCCTTGTCCTGCTTCCACGATTGTTGCCACATGGATTGCCACATCGCCAACAATGCCAAACCGCCTTTTTCATCAGCGCACCAATGATGCAATAACATTTGAGGTAAGTGTGGATAACGTTTATGTAAATGCAACACCATTTTCCGAGATATAGGTGTCATCGTCGGCAACTGATGGGCTGAAACTTTTTCGCCCGAAATGATATAACGCACTGAATAATCTTGCAGCCGTCGCATCGCCCCAGAAATAACATCCGACATACTGGAGTTCACCGCATAAGGAATATAATCTTTACCATCTTCACCAGTAAAACGTACTGGCAAACGCCGTACATCCACACGACAGCGCCCAGCAGTCTCTTCACCCCGATTAAAAATCGGGCGGTACCAACTCCAGCGAAAATCAAAGTAACCTGGGGACAGCATGTATAACCTCCTGTTTTTTTCATCATCACATGACAAGCTTCAATGCAATTCAGCGGCAATCTGAACAGATATGAATCAATTTATAACTATGCTGAATAGTTACCAACGGTCTAATATTCCTTTCCAGATTGCCAGACATAAAGCAAAGCCTTAGCTTTTGGCATCTCTCCATCGTCATAAATGTAGTTAAAAAACTTCCACAGGACAATAAGTGATTGCAATGATTGTGCCACACAAGCAAAAATGAGACCTTTATTTTATAGTTTAATGCTTATTTTATTAAGCTTCAACATGCCTATATTGGCGAAAGCTACCGATATTATCACAACCCTGCCTCCCTTAGCAGGGCTCGTACACTGGTTAAAACCTGATATTCAGGTTACATGCTTGCTGCCTGCCAATGCAGATCCTCATCACTTTCAACTTTCCCCACGTCAAATTGAAAGCTTGCAAACCAATAAACTTTTGGTGCGTTCATCGCAAGATGATGGGCATTGGGCAAGCCTACAAAACCAAGCCTATGTCGTCGATTTGTGGCCGCGTACAGAGCATAATGATGCGCATAAACAAACCATCGCCAAGCATGCATGGCTAAACCCCCATGCTGTCCAAGCCGTATTACCAAAACTAGCCAAACAGTTAGAGTTGATTTATCCCAATGATAAACAAGCCATTCAAAGCAATCTAAAACTTGCTCTCAGCGAAAGCGAGCGAATATGGCAAGCATGGCAACACACCATTCAATCAACAGCCTTAAATACCAATGGTGTAATTATGCAACATCCCTCGTGGAGCAATCTTTTCCAGGCGTTGAATATCCCTATTTTTAATAGCCTCGAATCCGAACAACATGGGCATGAACATGGCCCTCGTAAATTAGAATCTGCATTACGGCAATTGCAGAAACACCCAAATATTCGACTTATTGCCGACAGCAACCACAGCAACCGTGCCCTACAATGGCTGCAAAAACATCATACATCTAGCACCATGATCACCCTTGATGCGCTCGGTTCATGTGGCGAATCATGGTCACACCTTATGCAACGCAATTTGGATGCATTACAACCATGAGCACCCCTGTTATCAGCCTTTCTCATATTCATTTCGGGCCAGCAAAGACACCTATTCTGGATGATGTATCACTCGAACTTGAAGCGGGACACTTCATGGGCATTGTCGGCCCTAATGGGGCGGGAAAAAGTACGATTCTTTCCATCGTAACAGGTCGCTTACAGCCTCATTCAGGGCATATTGATTTGTTTGGCGAATGCCTCAAGCGTTTTAACCGCTATCGATTGCTTAAAAATATCGGTTATTTACATCAATTACATGATTACACCCCTAATTTACCACTCAAAGTGCGTGATATTGTTGCCATGGGCTTACACGATTATGCCAAGCCATTGTGGCAATGGTTCACTGCTTCATCCCATCAGCATGCGGACATTATTCAAGCCTTAAAATATGTTGAAATGGAACATCTGATAGACCGTGATTTCAGACAGTTATCAGGCGGGCAACAGCAACGGGTACGCTTGGCAAGAGCCCTTGTACGCAAACCAAAACTATTGCTTTTGGATGAACCTGCGGCAGCTCTGGATAGCAAACAACAACAAAAATTATATACCTTATTACGCCAACTTTGTGATACACAAGGCGTTGCTATCATGATGGTTGAACACGACATTGCCGCCATTACAGGGCATGTAGATTCCGTTGCCTGCTTGAATCGCAGCATCCATCACCATGCCATGAAAGGCGAGCAAATACCTGAAGATGTGTGGCATCAAATGTATGGCCAACATATGCATGTGATTGCCCATGATACTAGCTGTATCGGCTGCCATCATGATTGATTTTTTACAGCAATTTTTCTCTAGCCCTGTCATGCAAGATGCCCTGCCTCCTGCACTTTTTATTGCCATCGTGGCATCTTCCATGTCGGTCATGATTTTGGCACATCGTTTATCATTTTTAACAGTCGGCATTTCGCATGCTTCGTTGGCAGGCTTAGGGCTAGCCATCGCTTTATCATTGCCATTATTACCCACCGCAACAGCCTTTTGTGTCGGTATTGCTTTACTGCTTGCCGCATTACCCAAACAGCGCGGCATTAGCGAAGATACGGGGACTGGGCTTTTGTTTGCTGGTAGTATGGCTCTCGGTATTGTGCTTATTTCACAAGTTAGCCGCAATCAGGTGGATTTGTTCGGCTTGTTATTTGGTAAT
>JALUXZ010000211.1 GCA_027018935.1 Mariprofundaceae bacterium | reverse complement strand
CACCATCAGGATTTTATCGGTCTCATTGAGCACGATGTATTTGCTTATCATCTTGGAGACGTGGCACTTCTCCAGAAACGCTTTGGCAAAGGCATCCAGCCGCTTGATGGGGTGATTATCCTCATCAGCCCAATAGAAGGTCTGCTTGAATGATTGCCTGCGGTTGTTGGCGTAATATTTGGTGTTCACGCCATTGCTAATCACGAAAAGCTGCACATACTGGAACAGCCCATGGCTGTGAGGAATCACCGAAGGTGAGGAGCCTGCCCCTTGCGGGTAGGCTCCGAATGAGTGCCGCTGATAGCGGTTGATTTGATTGAATGCCTCTTTGAGTTCCAGCCCTCGACGTTTGAGTTCGATTTGCACCAGCGGCAAACCGTTCACCAACAGGGTCACGTCATAGCGGTTCTTGTAGCTGCCCTCGATGGTAACCTGGTTGGTCACCTGATACTCGTTTTGGCACCACTCATCCATCTCCATGAAATTAAGATAAAAGCTCTCGCCATTATCACGGGTGAGGCACATCTTGTCCCTGAGAATCTTTGCCCGTTCAAACACATTGCCTCTGTCCAGATGATGCAGAATTTGCTTGAACTCGGCATCCGAGAATGTGGTGTTATTATGCTTCTCAAGCTGTGCTTTAAGATTGCTCTTAAGAGCACCTTCATCAGGGATAGACACATACGCATAACCCAGCGTGCCAAGCTGCTCAATCAGGGCTTCTTCGAGTGCTTGCTCGCTTTGCGGGGAAGTCATGTCTTACTCACCTTTTCGTGCAAATATCATCATATATTCTTTAAATATGAAGACGCGGCTACGCGGCTTACCTGTCATTTCTTGCAATACGCCATATTTTACAAAATCATTAACCAATAATGACGCTGTATTAGTAGGCATGTCCAATAGGGCACTCACCATTTTGATATTCACTACAGGCTGTTTGTATAGTTGCTTCATCAAAATTTGGGCATTTTTCTGTCTTCGGGTGCTAAAGTGAGGTAATACTTCACTATCCAAACGCTCTTTTAATTTTAAGACATCTTTAAACACTTGAATTGAGCTTTTTGCTGTTTCTGTTACACCAAACAAGAAAAAACGAATCCAAGCTTTGATATGATTGCCTTCTCGAACGGCCATAAGATGGTCAACGTATTGTGTTTTATGGCGTTCAAAAAAGTCAGATAAATACAGTGTTGGTTTTGTCAGCAGTGCATTGCTGGCAAGGTAAAGTGCAATCATTAAGCGCCCCAGGCGCCCATTGCCATCATTAAAGGGATGAATGGTTTCAAATTGATAATGGGCAATCGCAATTTTAATCAAGTGTGGCACGTGTGCCATATCATTGTGCAGGAATGCTTCCAAATCACTCATCAAGTCAGGAACTTCATCTTGATGCGGTGGCACAAATACAGCTTGTTTTAAGCTCACACCAATCCAGTTTTGGCTTCTACGAAATTCACCTGGCATTTTATCTTTGCCCCGAACACTTTGCATCAGCCGCCTATGTGTGTCTTTAAGTAAACGGTTTGAAAGGGGTAGGCGCTCTAATTGCTCAATCGCTTGGTGAATGGCTTTGATATAGTTTTGCACTTCCTGCCAGTCATCTTTCTTTTCAGGCTCAATTTCTTGTTCGTCCAATAAGGCCTCTTCCATATTGGTGTTTGTACCTTCAATACGGCTGGATTGCGTTGCTTCTTTGGTGATGTGCATGGAAATAAAGAAGTCCACATCAGGGATAAGTTGTGAAAAAGCATTTAATTCACCAAGGGCTCTATCTGCTTCGCTTAATAAGGTTTGAATTTCACTATCTGCAATTACCCATGCACAATTAATGGTGCTAGGGCTAAAGCTTTTATACTCATATTGCTGTTTATATTTACCTGAAATGAAGTCATCAATATTCACGTGCCCAACACCTCCCATGCCTAAAGCCTTGGAAACATTACAACCTAGAATCCCTTATGTCAAAAACTACCCAAGTTTCTGACATAACAACCATCCTTATGTCAAAAAGTCCTCATTATCCCGTAACGGGAATTCCTTATATCAAAAACCACCCAAGTTTCTGACATAACACGTATGCTTATATCAAAAACTCACACAAACATCTGCTGGAGCAGACCTTTTTTGAAGGTTTTGGCTTGGAATGCCATCTCATAAGGGATAGAGACATGCACCAGCGTGCCAAGCTGTTCAATCAGGGCTTCTTCGAGTGCCTGTTCAGATTGTGTAACTGTCATATTCAACCAAGAAAACCATGGGCGCTACTACATTAGCCTTGGGGCAATAAAGCTTTACTAAATTCAACCTTCATCCATCCGAGCATTTCCAAGTTGCGAATAGACATTGCAACAGCTTCTTTCTTAGACTCAGATGCCCAAGTTTTTTTCCATTGTAATATATAGTTGAATACATCTTGTTCGCTTACTGAAGTTTTCGATTGTTGTTTTAGCTTCTTTACAGAGTAGAGCACAGTTGTCATTTCTTCAGCTTGTTCTGTATTCTTTATTCGACTAAACAGGTCCACTGTTTTTGCTATCTTTCGTGAGTAGCGTTTTAACTCATCATGATACTTGTTTCTCATCACCTCATACTCAGGACCAGTAAGCACTGCTGTCATTTTTCCAAGTTGTTTTTCATAAATAAGATTGGTGTTTGCAAACACATTTATGGCATCTTTAACTTCCGTAGAAAAAGGGCCATAACTTCCCTGTCTAAATGTAAAGCCAGTTGGAATACCTTGTTCGGTCATTACGTAACAAATTTTCTGAAAAATAGTACGCCCTATAGGGTTTGCGTATGGCTGTCGCTCTAATTGATACAGTGCCTCCAACAATGCAACCAACCCCGGTGTAATTTTCTGGCTTATTTTAACATGTGGTTTTTCAGAAGAGTATTGTACCGTAGAGTTCAGAAAGTCTTTGCTCAAATACTTTTGCTTGGTTCCAAACGGGGCATATATCTCAATATCAATATCAAGCTCAGATAGCTTTTGATACATTAAAGGCCCAACTACTTCCCATTCCAAACCTCCATTACCACAGCCAAGCGGAGGAAATGCTACGGACTCAATTCCCCAGTCCTTATATTTTTCAATAAACATATTTAGACCATGTATAATGTCTTCTAACTTAGATGGTGAACGCCAATGTTTTTTAGTTGGAAAGTTAATAATTGAGGTCCCCAGCATGTCACTGAACAAATAAATCTCTCCAGGACGAACTAATTTCGCTTGGCACCTTTTTGCATAATCTTGATACATAGTGGGATAACGGGCTTTAAACTCTTGAGCAATACCTTTACCCATCACACCAACGCAATTTACGGTGTTTACAAGAGTTTTTGCATTCCCTTCAAATAGATTCCCAATCGCTACTTTCATCATTACCCCTACGCAAAGAATATATGAGAATTGACCGTTATGTCCAATCCAGACTCTTTTAATAAGCCCTTAGCTTCTTCATTTACCACATATACCCCTTGAATGTACTCAACAGGAACCGCATGCGGCACTAACACTTCAGCACATTTAGCTGACTTATGACGCCACCCCATGATTTCATCTTCTGGATGCCTCCAGTCTTCAGCATAGACCCATTCAAAGTTAATTTGCCTAATTTGAGCCAGCGAAAAAAAGCGAGCATATTTACTCGAAGCATTTTGGTCACTAAGAACCACTCCATCTAATCGCATAACTTCATCAGAAACACGAAGTACACATATTGATGCTGCTAAATGCTTGCGTTTATACATCATAGGATTTCTAGCATCAAAATACAGGTTGGCATACTGGTGTAGCTTTAACCCACCTGGAATTTGAACTCCATCACGTTTGTTCTGAATTTCGTCCATAGCAACTGAGGAATGCTTCAATTTTCCAGCACCCTCATGGCAAAGAATTCCATACTCCAATACTGAACCCACATTCTCAATAGGCATAATACAATGAAGCTCAGAAATTCTTTTAGGCATATGTACTCTCACACAAACATCTGCTGGAGCAGGCCTTTCTTGAATGCTTTGGCTTGCTCAAGCTGTGCGCCTACTTGCTCGATTTTGTTATCAATGGAGGTGAGGAAGTCGGCTATTTTTTGTTGTTCTTTTTCTATTCTTGGAATATCAACGACTATCTTCTCCAGATTATTCACTGATAATCCAGGTTGAGCTTGTCCAGTCGCATATTGATTCAAGTTCAAATGTATGAGTTTATAAAATAGCCAATCAACACTCGTTCCTTCTTTGGGGGTTGTGACTATCGCATGTTCGGTTGCATGAAATTTTCCTGTAGCAAGATTGATGTTTCCGCATAAAGCACCTTGGCGACCGATAAGCGAATGCTTTCCATCATGGGTAAATGTTTTTGTAAACCCTCGTACTCCATTACCACCAAAACAAGGGTATAAATCAGGTTTCTTATATTCATTGATGTTTGCTGCTCGCACAAACTTACCAGCTTGCATTCCACACACATCCCCCAACCGTTTCTCTTCCCAATCGGGGTATGGGTTGCCGTTGTCATCGGTAAAGCGGATTTGCTGGGAGAAGATTTGCTGCATCACGCCTTTTTTGTATTCGGTGAGCAGCCGCTTCTTTTCCTCAAGCTGGGCAATGCGCTTATCCACCGCTGTTAAGAAGTCAGCGATTTTTTGTTGTTCGGATTGCTCAATTGGCAGAGCAACCTTTTCAGATGAAACAATGTCTGAATTCAAATTTAACTGAATACCTGGCTGACCATATTTCACCCAACGCCTTTGAATGCCATCTAGCAAGTAGTACATAAAATCTTTCTTTGTGCTTAGCTTGTCAAATACCACGAAACCATCATGTATGCATACATCAAACCCCGTATATATTGGCTTCCCAATGGTTGCACAAATACTCATGATTAGATTTCCCTTAGGAATAAAGCGGCTCTTCTTTATGCCTGCTTCTGAAAGGTGTTGCTCAGTCACATTTAGTATTTTATTGGAGCGGGTAACATCAGATATCCTGACCCAACCAACTGTAGAGGTTTCATCAAACCATTTCTTATCAGCAATTGGTCGAGGTGAGGCTCCTCTCTTAACCTTTGCAATATCACCAAGTTTTTTATCTTCCCACTCCCCATCAAACTCAGGAAACCGAAGGCTTGGTATATTCCTTTGCTTTCTCATCTTTTCTTCCCCTGTGCCGATAATATACAGTAAGCATCAGCTTTGGTTGCACCGTTAGGCATATTGCAGCTATACTTCGGGTATCTCATCTGCCAAGGGCAGAAGGAGTTGGGCCAACGCTTGTCGTTGGCCTTCGTATTTTCAGCGCAGGCGATTATCATATTTCTTCTGCATTTTCCTGCGTGTGTTGTTGTATTCAATCCAGAATGAAGTAATCAACCTTCTGTTTTCGTCAGGATACTTCTTCATAATCACTACAAAATCATATTCCTTAAGCCAGATATAGGTTTTAATTGTTCCGTCACCCTCTTCAAAATCCCAATCGAGAACATCTGACTGGTCGGGCTGGTCAATCATCGGGCGCACCCAGGGAAGCCGCTCACTTCTTCGCAAATCGGGTAGCCGTTCTCCCGTTTCTTTATCGTCACGGGATGTCAGATGCCAAAATATCTTCTCTTTACCATCTTCCATATCCAAAAAAAACCACACTTCCGCCCCACGATATACAGGGCGGCTATTTTTTAACGTATCACAAAAAAGTTGGTATAAGGCATCATAAGTTGTTTCTGTCCATGGATTAACATTGAGCATTTCAGGCAACCATGCTGGTTTAGTCATGATGCACTTGCCGTCCTCAGGTTAATGACAAACAGGTTTAGCTTGGTTTCAGACAGTGGTGTTGACTCCAAAAGGGTATATCCAATCTTTTCCTCAAGATGACTTACAACTGCTTCCTTCGCAGCATTACCGCTTAATCCACGCTGTCTGTAGGCAACAGCGCCAAGCACGAAGTCTGCAAGCTGCATCAAATCTGATTCATGCGAATGGATATTCTGGAGGCGATTAATCATTTGGCTGGTAAAGTCATACACATTATTGCAAAGCACTTCTTTTAGCTTACGAACTTTGAGACGGCTACGTGTATCTTTTATATCCAAATAAATATTGTAACAATTATCCGGGCTAAGAATCTTACTTAACAATGAAAAGTACATTTTATAATAGAAGGCATCGTGAGAGGCATCATTGTACCGCGCATGATCAAGTTTTGTTTTGTCAGGAACAATAAGCGCACGAAAATGCAGTGGTGACTCGGCCAGAAACCAGTCTATCAGTTCCAGATAGAAGTTAAGGCGAGAATTGGAAACTTTTGTCCACTTAAGCTCACCTTTTGCATGATGACGGTTCTTCATATCACGCAATTCTGAAGAGAGACGAAGCCTTTCATCAGCAGGACACCACACACAACCGAAAAGCATCACTTTTTGCCCATCATTTTCCAAGTGACAAGATTCATCGCAGTAAATATTTAATTCATTACACATGCTTCACTCCGTCAAAATGGTGCTTTGATGCCCAACTGCCCACAGTAGTCGGCAATGGTTGCATCGGAGGCTTTCATATCCTGCTCAAGCTGGTGAAGCTCAGTTGCCACTGCATCCAAATCCACAGGCTCTTCCTCTTCAAAGGTATCCACATAGCGGGGGATATTCAGGTTATAGTCATTTTCTGCCACTTCATCGAGGCTGGCGACATAGGCATATTTATCTTCAAACTCGCGCTTGTCATAGGCAGCAATGATTTTATCAATATCCGCCTGCCTGAGGTTGTTCTGGTTCTTGCCCTTCTCAAAATGAGCAGACGCATCAATAAAGAGAATATCTTTCGGGCTGGTGCGGCATTTCTTCAGCACCAGAATACAGGTGGGGATGCTTGTGCCATAAAACACATTGGCAGGCAGCCCAATCACGGCATCAATCAGATTGCGCTCTTCAATCAGATAGCGGCGAATATGCCCCTCAGCCGCACCACGGAACAACACGCCATGCGGCATCACGACCGCCAGCGTGCCATTATCTGCCAAGTGATGAACCATGTGCTGAACAAAGGCGAAATCGGCTTTGGTCTTGGGCGCAAGTTTGCCGTATTGCGAAAAACGGTCATCGCTCATATGCAGCGGGTTGGCACTCCAATGGGCGGAAAATGGCGGATTGGCAACAATGGCTTCAAAGCGCATATCCAAATCATGCTGCGGATGCTCCAGCGTATCTTCCTGCCGAATGTCGAACTGTTTGTAGTTCACATCATGCAGAATCATGTTCATGCGGCAGAGGTTGTAGGTGGTGCGGTTCAGCTCTTGCCCGTAGAAGTGGGCGACTTCTTTCACTTCTTTAGCCACACGAAGCAACAATGAGCCTGAACCACAGGTCGGGTCATACACCGATTTAAGATAACCCTTCGCCTGCCCGTTATCACGGGTGACCAGCTTAGCAAGGATGGTGGAAACGGTTTGCGGCGTGTAAAACTCGCCTGCCTTCTTGCCTGCACCACTGGCGAATTGTCCAATCAGATATTCATAGGCATCACCCAGCACATCGGCCTTCTTATCTTGCAGGTTGAAGTTTATCTTATCCAGATGTGCAAGTACCTTGGCAATGAGTTCATTTTTCTGCTTTTCGGTCTTGCCTAACTTGTTGGAGGTTAAATCCATATCCGAAAACAAATCATCAAAGTCATCTTCGCTTTCCGTGCCCATGGTGCTCTTCTCGATGTTGCTGAGGATGGTTGCCAAATCACCAAGGATGAAGTTGCTGCCACCTTCCGCATTGGCATTGCCACGCTTGGCAACATTGCTGAACAGCTCGGATGGTTTAAGGCTATAGCCCAAGGCGGCAATCGCCTCTTCAGCCACCGCCTCGACCATCTCACGACCTTCTTCGCATGACTCATCAATATCGGCATAATCCATGCCATCCTCTTCAAGCAGGGCATTGGCATAGAGATAAAGCTTCTCAGAGAGGTATTTGTAGAAGATGAAGCCTAAGATGTAATCCCGAAACTCGTCGGCATTCATTTTGCCGCGCAATGTATTGGCGATATTCCATAGTTGCTGTTGCAGTAACCGCTTTTCTTCTTCTGACATATCCTCGCTCTCCCTGATGAGGGCATAAGATAGACTTTACCATCAAAATATAAAGGCACGCTCTCCCAATAGGGCGACCTCAAGCAAGAAAAAAGCCAGCAACCGCAAGGATTACTGGCTTTTCTCATACCTTAATGGACTAAGGTCGGATGATTACATCATGCCGCCCATACCACCCATACCACCCATATCAGGCGCTGGCGCAGCAGGTGTTGGTTCTGGAATATCAGCCACCATCGCTTCAGTGGTGATTAACAAACCAGCAATCGAAGCTGCATGTTGCAATGCTGTAC
>JALUXZ010000210.1 GCA_027018935.1 Mariprofundaceae bacterium | reverse complement strand
AGGCTTATTGGTCGGCAACGCCTGCGGTTAACCCGTTTAACGGTGAATTTGACATCACTGTGTTGTCTTTCTATGACGGCGCGGAAGGACCTATCAGGTATGCGGATCCTTATGGCATTGGTGGTGGCAGTGTTGTTTTTACGCCATTTAGGACTAGGTTGGTATCTGGTGCATCGACTGCATCTGGCGCACCTATATCGGGCAGATTATCATCATGTTATGAAAATATGCTCAATGAATGGTCGGATAGTCGCTACACAGATCATAACGATGGCACCGTGACCGATAAAAAGACCACCTTAATGTGGAAACAATGCGCTGAAGGGCAAACCTTTACTGGAAGCACATGCTCTGGCATACCAACACTCATGACTTGGGGAGCAGCACTCGCCAAGGATGGCAGCCCTTTTGCAGGATACACCGATTGGCGTGTGCCAAATATTAAAGAGCTTGCCTCACTGGCGGCACCCATTTGCTATAAGCCCGCTATCAATACAACGATGTTCCCCAATAGTGGGAGTAGCCCTACAACCCCTGGGTATGTTTATTGGTCGTCAACGGCTCAAGTGACCAATGGTATCCCATGGCGCGTTGATAATATTGATGGCGCAGTCGTGGGAGGCTCTGGGCTCGGTTTGCCAGCTTCCGTCAGATTGGTACGAGGTGGTTTATAGGCGGAGCCTGTGAAAAGGGTGACTGTTCGCGGGCAACCTTCGGCAGGATGGAACCTATAGAGTCAGATGGTGTTTGGCTTTAGCCTTCCCAGTCTTCTAGGTTTAACCCTGATATTCGGCTAAATTCTTTTTGGTTATGCGTTACCAGCGTTAAATCATTGACTATGGCAATGGCGGCAATCATTAAATCATTGGGACCAATGAGTTGCCCTGATATGGACAGTTGATGGCGAATATGGGCATATACCTCGGCGCAATGATCATCAAAATAAAAACTTCCAAGCGGCGAAAAGAAAATTTGCAATCTTTTCAAGTTGGCTTCAACACGTTGACTGTGTCGAGCACCAAAAAGTAACTCTGCTTTCACAACGCTGCAAAGAAAGATGTCTGAGGGAGAGTGTTTGCGAAACTGGTGCTCTATATTTTGATGGCGTTGATTGAGTAGGTGAATGCAAACATTACTATCAAGCAAATACATTAATCCAAACTCTCGCGGGTTTCATATTGCCCTTGTTCGGGGCGTTTCAGGGTTTCTCCCTGCCACTGACCAAATACTTGCTCGAAATAATCATCAGGCCATGACGATGCAATATCCTTTTTGACCAAATTGGCAAGATACTTTGATACGGATAAGTGTTTCTTGTCTGCTTTTTGACCCAGTTGGGCAGCAATATCATCAGGAACATAACAATGGATTTGCGCCATGATAGCCTCCAAATATATTTGTCTATATGTGGAATATAGTAAGTTGCGCATTTAAAGGCAAATATGAAGGTGTGGATACAGATATTGCGGCGTGCTTTGATAGACTCCCACCCATGGGGGTCATGCAGCTTTGCTGCCTTGGTCTCGAACAAATCAGCGGAATCTAAGCAGTGGCAGTACCTTCCATCATATGCTGAACCCTTATAAATCAATCATTTTATCAAAAGAACTAGTCCTTCTGGTCAAGTATACAGCCCTTATTTTTCAATAGAAAGTTCGCTCCATTGTCTTTTTTTAAGTTTGATAGGGGTTTTAAGGATGTTTTTTCAAAACAATCGCAATACAATGAGTCTTAGCAGGAAGAAAGAGCCAAGGAAAGAGGCTATAGCTTTATTAAATCGTATGAAGTTTATGGCATTGGTGATGTTGCTGCTGGGTCTGATGCCTATGCAGTTGCAGGCGGTGCCACTATTTTTTGGAGAACAATTCTCTGCGGGCACAACGCCTCGATCAGTCACCAGCGCGGATTTTAATGGTGATGGAATTGCAGACATGGCGGTAGCAAACTTTACTTCAAACAATGTTAGTATTTTATTGGCTGTCGGTGATGGTACATTCAATGCAGCTGTGAATTATGCAACAGGGTCAGCCCCTCGATCTGTCACGACTGCTGATTTTAATGGTGATGGATTTGCCGATATGGCAGTAGCGAATAGCTCTCCAAGCAGTGTCAGTATTTTATTGGGTGTTGGTGATGGTACATTCAATGCGGCTGTGAATTATATTGCGGGTACAGCACCCTACTCAGTTACCAGTGCGGATTTTAATGGTGATGGTTTTATGGACATGGCAGTAGCAAACAGAACTTCAAACAATGTCAGTGTTTTATTGGGTGTCGGCAATGGTACATTCAATGCGGCAGTGAATTATACTGCGGGCACCGCCCCTGTATCAGTCAGCAGTGGCGATTTTAATGGTGATGGTTTTGCTGATATGGCTGTTGCAAACTTAAATTCAAACAATGTCAGTGTTTTATTGGGTGTCGGCAATGGTACATTCAATGCCGCTGTGAGTTATGCTGTGGGTACAAGCCCCTTTTCAGTCACAACCGTCGACTTTAATGGTGATGGTTTTGCTGATATGGCAGTCGCGAACTTAAATTCAAGCAATATCAGTGTTTTATTGGGTGTCGGCAATGGTACATTCAATCCAGCCGTGAATTATGCTGTAGGCATAAGCCCCACATCCGTCACAAGTGCGGATTTTAATGGTGATGGCTTTGCAGACATGGCAGTCGTCAATTCAAATTCAAATAATGCCAGTGTTTTACTGGGCGTAGGTGATGGCACATTCCATGTAGCTGTGAATTATGCTGCGGGTACAACCCCCGAATCCGTCACCACTGGCGATTTTAATGGTGATGGTTTTGCAGACATGGCTTTAGCGAATATAAATTCACATGATATTACTGTTTTATTGGGCATGGGCGACGGCACATTCAATGTGTCAGTGAATTATGCTGCGGGCACAGCACCCTACTCAGTCAGCAGTGGTGATTTTAATGGCGATGGCTTTGCAGACATGGCTGTAGCAAACAAAACCTCAAATAATATCAGTGTTTTTCTGGGTATAGGCGATGGAACATTCAATGGGGCAGTCAATTATACTGCGGGCACAGGTCCTGAATCAGTCAGCAGTGGCGATTTTAATGGTGATGGCTTTGCTGATATGGCTGTCGCTAACTTCACTTCAGGCGGTGTCAGTGTTTTCTTGGCTGTCGGTGATGGCACATTCAATCCACCAGTAACTTATACTGCGGGCACAAACCCCACATCCGTCACCAACACTGATTTTAATGGCGATGGTTTTGCAGACATCGCTGTTGCGAACTTAAATTCAGGTAATGTCAGTGTTTTATTGGGTGTCGGCAATGGCACATTCAGTGCGGCTGTGAATTATACGGTCGGTGCTGCTATAGGCACGGCTCCCCAATCAGTGACCAGTGGCGATTTTAATGGTGATGGTTTTGCAGATATGGCTGTCGCAAACAGAAATGCAAACAATGTCAGTGTTTTATTGGGTATAGGCGATGGCACATTCAACGCTACAGTGAATTATACGACGGGTACAACCCCTTACGAAGTCGCCAGTGCCGATTTTAATGGTGATGGGTTTTCAGATATGGTTGTAGCAAACTTTACTTCAAACGATGTCAGTATTTTATTGGCTGTAGGCAATGGTACATTCAATGCAGCTGTAAATTATGCGACGGGTGCCAATAGCAATCCTCGATCAGTCACAACGGGTGATTTTAATGGTGATGGTTTTGCGGATATGGTCATCGCAAAATCAAGTTCAAACAATGTCAGCGTTTTATTGGGTGTCGGCGATGGCACATTCAATGCGGCGGTGAATTATGCTTTGGATACAAATGCAAATCCTCGATCAATCACAACAGGTGATTTTAATGGTGATGGTTCTTTGGACATGGCTGTGGCGAATTTCATATCTTATAATGTCACAGTTCTGCTAAACCAGCTCGATCTCGCTGCACCCACAGGCACAATCAGTATTGATGCAGGCGTATCAGCAACAAACAGTATCGCCGTGACCCTGACACTCACTTGCAGCGATAATGTGGCTTGCACACAAATGCAGTTTTCCAATAATAATTCCACTTGGAAAGCACTGGTTGCCAATGCCGCCAGTGCTGCGCATACACTGGTGAATGGAGCCGATGGTATCCGAACTGTCTATGCTCGCTTTACCGATGCCACAGGCAATGTATCTACAGCCGTGAGTGATACCATTACATTGGACACTGTAGCTCCAGCAGTGCCTGTGATAACAACGCCTATAAGCAATGCCTTGAACAATAGTGCCGCCCGCCCAACGATTTCAGGCACAGCAGAAGCGAATGCTTCGGTTACTGTGCTAGATGGTGCGACAAGCCTTGGTCTTGTCACCGTGACGGGTGGAAATTGGAGCCTTGCATCGGGTGCTGCAACACTAACAGAAGCAACACACAGCTTTACCGCTATCGCCACCGATGCAGCAAGCAATGCCAGCGCAGCATCGACTGCGATTACTTATACTGTGGATTTGACAGCACCTGTTATTACCACACCAGCTAATATTACCGTGGAGGCAACGGCGGCATCAGGCACTGCAAAAACACTTGCTGCCATCGCAGCATTCTTAAATGCGGCTAGCACAGCTGATACTGTTGATGGTGTAGGTCTTGCAAGCAATAATGCCCCTGCAATATTCCCGATTGGAGTCACAACAGTTAGCTTTAGTGCTACGGATGCTGCTGGTAATGCTGCGGTATCAGCCGCAGCAACAGTGAGAGTGTCTGATACGGTTGCGCCCGTGATTACAGCTACACCACTGGCAAATGTGACTGCGGAAGCCACTGGTGTACATACAGCCGTTACCTTGGTCGTGCCTTTAGCAACGGATGCGGTTGGCGCAATAGTTACCAATAATGCACCTGTTGCTGGGTTTCCTGTTGGAACAACTGTTGTGATATGGACTGCGACGGATACAGCAGGTAATACATCGACTGTGAATCAGAATGTGATTGTAAGTGATACCATAGCACCCGTGATTACAGGCACACCGCTGGCAGATGTGACTGCCGAAGCCACAGCTGCAAACACGGCAATAACATTGACACCGCCAACGGCAACGGATGCTGTTGGTGCTACAGTAAGCAATAATGCGCCTGTAGCTGGGTTTCCTGTCGGAACGACTGTTGTGATATGGACGGCTATTGATGTAGCAGGTAATGCATCAACAGCGAATCAGAATGTAATTGTGAGTGATACGACTGCCCCTAGCATCACATTGTTGGGTGCTGATCCGTACACCTTACTTGCAGGACAAAGCTATGTGGATGCTGGAGCTACAGCATCTGATTTGGTGGATGGTACGTTGACGGTGACGGTGAATAATCCGATTGCGAACCCTGCCATCGAAGGTGTTTATACGGTAACGTATAATGTCAGCGATGCGGCAGGTAATGCTGCAGTACAACTCACACGCAAGGTGAGAGTCGCTGCTGCTACATCAACGAATAATGGTTCAACTGTTCAGTTACTTTTGACTGGTGGTGTCGGAACAGTTGATATTTATAGCGCGGGAGAGGTGCTGTTCAACGCATCATCGGCAATTATATCAGGTACGCCTCCTGTTAGTGTAAACTTCCCATTTGGGGTGATTGATTATTACACCAGCGTAGCCACTTTAGGTGCTAAAAAAGTCGTGCGCCTAACATTTAGCACAGCATTACCAGCTAATCTGGTTGTGTACAAAGTGGATGCGGGCGGCAGTTACACAGCACTTGCCAACACACTATGGACACAGGTTAATGCCAATGCGATTGATGTGACACTGACAGATGGCGACGTTTTGACCGATTTGGATGGTATTTCTAATGGTGTGATTCATGATCCTTTGGCTGTGGGTGGTGCGACAACTCCAGTTGTTGGAGCAGCCTTTGCTGGTGGAGGAGGTTGTGTGATTCAATCAGATGCTGAATTTGACCCATTATTCCCAGCTATTCTTATATTATTGGCAGGCGTTAGCTTTATTCGTCGTCAGCAAGAGTAATGTGGTATTTAAGTTTTTTTGATGGGGGAGAAGCAAGTTTAATTTACCCAAGATAGAAAAGTTGGGAGCCTTTAGCCCAAATTAGCCATGAATTGCTGTGATAATCGCACAGGACATTTATTGTGGGCAAATGAACCTGCAAGGGTGTGAAAGTGTTGCTAATATGCTTTATAAATCAACCCTTTGTGCTATACATGTGTAATTATTTTCAGAATCGAAGTTTTTGATATGCCCTATAGAATGGTTGTAAAAAAGGTAAGGGTTGCGCCCATTAAAGCAGGTAGAGAAAGCGAAAAGGAGATACATGCGTATGTGTCGCTGATTTCACATTGCCCACCAATGACAAAGCCAGAATGATAAAATTGACAGTTTTTATTTTGGATAAATGCGTCATGCTATGGCTATGGAAATAACAAATTTAATTGCAGAAGATGAGTGGTTGAATCGTGGCGCGTTGATTGCAGCTATTGATGTGGGTTCCAATGCTATGCGTTTGGGCGTTGCAGCATTTGATACAGAGGCTGGTTCACCACAACTTATTCAGCGTTATCGAGAGCCTGTTCGTTTGGGGCATGATGCTTTTACCAGTGGTATATTAAGTGACAAGACCATGGACGATGCAGTGCGAGCATTTGTAGCATTTCGTAAGATTCTTGATCAACATCATATTGAACAATACCGAGCAACAGCGACCAGTGCGATGCGTGATTCCAAGAATGGACATGTGTTGGTTAAGCGTATCTTTAATGAAACAGGTATCAAATTATCGCTTATTTCGGGTGAAGAAGAGGCTCGTCTTGTACAGCTTTCAATCAGTCGCCGTGTGGATTTAAGCAAACAATTCACACTGCTTGTGGACATGGGTGGTGGCAGTGTTGAAGTCACACTTTGTGATGATGGTGAGGTTGTTTCTGCGCAAAGCTTTAAAATTGGTACGGTGCGCCTGCTGGAGATGTTAGGGCAAGGCGGTGATTTTAATAGCTTACTACCTGAATACCTTGAAGGAATGCGTAAAAAATTAAAACAACAACTTGGTAGAAGAAAACCTGTGTTGTGTGTGGCGACAGGTGGCAATGCGGGTGCTATTGGCAGCTTGGCATTTCAAATACTTGGCACAGAATCGGCAGACCGACTTAGCCGAAAAGAACTGGATGACTTAATCAAACAATTGGCAGCTTTGAGTTTTGAAGAGCGTATTCGCAATCTAGGCTTACGCCCTGATCGTGCTGATGTTATTTTACCTGCGGCAATGGTATTTCGTGAAATCATGAGTTTGGCGCGTGTGCAAAGCATGGTCATGCCTGAAGCAAGCCTGCTGGATGGTATTCTGATTGGTATGATGGAGTCGGAAGATGTTAGCATGCATTCACGACGAAGAAATTTATTGGCATGGGCGCGAAGTCTCAAAAAGAAATACCATGTAGATCAGCATTATGCCAAGTCTGTTGCGCGTTTGGCACTGAGTTTGTTTGATCAAATGCAATCATTGCATGGGCTTGGTGCGAGTGAGCGTTTATTGCTTGAGGTCGCATGCCGTGCGCATGAAATTGGTATGTATATTAGGGTTGGCGGGCACCATCGTCATGCTGCATATCTTATATCGGCATCACCATTGCTTGGACTTTCGAAAGAAGAAAAAGCGGTATTAGCACAGACAGTTCGTTATCAGCGCAAAGCTTTTCCAAACGATGAGCATGAAGGTTTCATGGATTTAGGCGAGTGTGACAAACGAAAAGTTTGTTTTTTAAGTAGCCTTCTTCGTTTGGCGATTGGCTTAAATAAAGATCGACGTGACCGGATTAGCCAAGTGGAGGTGGTTATTGATGATGAAAACATCACACTTCATTTAGAGGGTGATGGTGATTTGCTGTTAGAACGTTGGGCATCTTTGCAGGTGCAAGATTACATCCAAAAAAACTTTGATAGAAACCTTCAAATTGGTTTAGATATTTAGGATCTACTCAGAAAGTCGCTTGTTACATTTTCCCACCAAAGGGCACAGAGAGAGTTGCATGTGAAGGAAACAAGCAGATTGCTAGGGTGCCCTTCTTTGACTCAAGCCCGCACTAATGTGCGTCTAAATCCGCTGTCCTGCGGATTTATGGTTCTTTCTTGGGCATGCAAAAAAGAATGAAGCATTTGCTGTAAGGTTTTAGCCTCTTTCACCTCTATAAGCTTGCATTCAATGGAATGCATAGTGACTATTTTTGCTGAAATATATGCGTTTCTTAGTTTCGGAGTAGAATCTATTTAGATTCCCCTCAGAAACACTTAAGTGATTGATATATTGATAGAAAAGATGGTTTAATGTATCCTAAAGTGCATATAAAGCATGCATTTATTGCCAAAAGGTTTGCACATGATCCGAGAAAAGAGTTCCAAACAGCTTAGTTTAAGTGAATTTA
>JALUXZ010000209.1 GCA_027018935.1 Mariprofundaceae bacterium | reverse complement strand
GACCATGACGAATGCGCAAATCAAGTAGCTGATCACTTAGATCTGAAATCTTACGTTTTTGTGCGGCATTACCAACTAACTTAATAGCACTTGGAGTTGCATGGCATGATTTGCAATTCTTAGCAAACAGTTTTGCACCATTTTTTAAGTTGGCCTTGTAACGCAATGATGCAACATAATGGGCTACATCATTGATATCTTTATTGCTAAGCTGGTGTTCATTGGCTTTCATTAAGGTGCCAGGGCGACCATGGCGCATAGTATGCACGATAGCATTTAAATCCAATTTAGAATATACAAGGTTAGCAGCACCTAAACCAGTATTTGAACGCCCATCAATACCATGGCAGCTAACACACACCTGTTCAAAGCGTTTTTTACCATTGGCAAGATTGGGTTTGTAATCAAAGGTTTTGATATAATCAATAACTGCTTCGATTTCGAGTGGATCTAAATCATATTTTTTTGCTCGCATACCTGTACCGCGTACACCATATGTAATAATACGGCGCATTTCATCTCGGCTTACCACTTGTGCCATGGCACGGTGGTTACGGGCTGGAAATGGCTTTAAATCTTTACCAAATTTACTAACCGTACCATCAACACCATGACAACTGGCACAGTGATTGGCATAAATGCTTTTGCCATCAGGTATATCACCCGATGCTTGTGCGGAGCCAAAAGGCAGCGTTATTAATGCTGCTGTGACTAGGATTTTTTTAAACATATCATTCCTCCCCAGAAACTATTTTGCGCAAGGATTAACAACCTTCTGCGCTTGAACAAAGCTGACCATAGCAGCAATTTCATCACTGGAAAGTTTTTTCTTAAAGCTTGGCATAGACTTACGCCCATCAGTGATTGTAGTTAAAAGAATTTTTGAATCTTTATTCATATCTTTAAATGCAGGCCCAAATTTCTTTTTTGTGAGACTGTGACACATTTTACAATTTTTACTGAAGATCTTTTTTGCATTGATGTCATCATTTGCCATAGCTGTTTGTGATGTCATCGCGAATACTGCCAGTGTGATAGATGCTAAGATTGTTTTTTTCATATCTTCTCCTTTAATATGTCTAATGAAAGACTCTTTTGATCTCTTGTGCAACGTGGAATTTTTACGTTCGACGCGTATTATTTACATGTCATCTGTAGTTTTGGGTTTGTAGAGCCACATTTGATAAATACTAATTACCAACTGTAGACCGAATGTGATGCCAACCACGGCACCAGCAGTAATCACAACATAGGCAAAATCAGGAATGATTTTTGTGATAAACCATGAACTAATGTCTAAAAGTAAAAATACAAATGGTGCGGCAACAATAATACGTTTAAACATGACGGGTAGCTCGCACAGAATGAAAATGCGCCCGATTAAAAAGAGAATAAATGCGATGCCAAATAAATGAATATGTGAAACACGAACCAATGCGGGAATGGTCGCTCCTGTATCGGTTGCAGTGAGTTCAAGTACATGCTCATATGAATCAAAGTGAGGAATACCACTAATGCCGCTTTCGACAGAGTGACACATGACGCAGTTGTTTTGTAAAATTGGATTCACATTGGATTCAAATTCTTCCTTGGTGGCTCCATGTTGAATCCAGTCTAAAATTGTAGTTTTAGCAGCAAGATTGGGAAGGTTGGGAGCCATTGGCCCATTAATAGCAGCCCCCAAACGTGTTTGGTTGTGGCTGCCATAATATGCTAATGTCACATCTTTAACAGATAGACCTGGCTCACCATCGCGACCCTCATGGGTGTAATAAAGATTTAAAAGAGCAAATAAATAGCCAACCCCAATCGTAATTAAAAACATGGTATCGAGTAATTTTTCGCTGGTAGAAGCATCTGAAAAGCGTCTGAAGTGGAACATGTTGACTCCGTGAATCTCTTAATGAAACGGCATGATATGCTTATCTTTTATTTGAGCAATACTATTATAAATAGCATAGTGTTATTGTAAGGTATTCAAGTTTGAAGAGGATTCTTTGTTTGGGCAGGGTAGAGGCGTAGGAAGGAGGGGTATATTGTTAACATCGAAGGTTATTTCACAATTATTGCTGCCGCCAGGCGGGTTGATTTTATTGGCAATGTTAGGTGTGTTTTTTTGGAAGAAAGGCTGGGGGCGTGGTGTTGTCATCATGAGTTTGTTGACATTTTGGGGCTTGTCAACAGAGCCAGTTCGCGATACCTTAACAAAGCCTTTGGAATTTAAATATTCTGCATTACAGCTAAACCATAAAGAATTGCAGCGCAGTGTGATTGTTTTGTTGGGCGGTGGTATTTATGCCAATGCCCCTGAATATGGTGGTTCGGATGAGTTAAAAAGTTACGCCATGATGCGTACCTTGTATGCAGCCCATATAGCCAAACGAACGGGGTTAAATGTTTATGCCACAGGCGGCAAGCCGCTTGCGCAAGGCGATGATGCTGAAGGTGATGTTATGCGGCGTTGGTTAATCCGCTTAGGGGTGCCTGGAAATCGAGTGTTTGCAGAGTCGTATGCCAATAATACTTGGCAAAATGCTATGTATATAAAAAAATTACTGGCTGAAAAGGATATTAATCATATTATTTTAGTAACATCTGCATGGCATATGCCACGTTCAGTATGGTGTTTTGAGTCGCAAGGCTTGCATGTAATAGCTGCCCCGACTGATTATATAACATCGCAGCAGGCATATGATTTGCGTAGTTTTGTGCCGCGTTGGACAGTGTTTTCTGATTCAGGGTTAGCTTTGCATGAGTATTTAGGAATACTTTGGTATCATTTGAAGTATGGATGAAGCGTGTATCGGTGTAAGCTTCAGTGTATAAGTTAGACTCCTATGTTAGGCATCAAGATTGCTTTCATAGTGATATTGTCTATATAATAAATCAGAGCAGGTTTGTCTAAGGATATTAGGGAGGGAGTGTGAGCAAAGAGCCTGAAATATTGTTGCATGACTCGGAAGAACTTTTTGCAGCTGGCGGAGCTTGGCTAGAGGCTTTATATGAACAGTGGCTTGATTCCCCTAATCAAGTTTCAGCGCATTGGCGTGCTGTTTTTGAGGCCGATGCTATGGTAAACAAAGATACGCTCAATCATCGTGCCGTATTGAGAAAAATGTCATCTACGGCGCGTTTAAGTGGTGCATCAACAACACAGGCGCATACGCCATGTGATAGTTACCCCGTGGAATACCCTTCGCGTGCGATGTATTTGATTCATGCTTGGCGTGTTTATGGGCATACACAAGCCAAGCTTGATCCTTTGGGCTTGAGTCCTTTGCAATCCAGACCTGAACTGGAACTTAGTTATTACGGGTTATCTGCGGCAGATTTAAACCATGAATTTCCAACGGGTGACATGGCCGGTGAAGATCGTTTGCCATTGCGTGATATTTTAGCCCGATTGCAACGTACATATGCTGGAAGTATTGGCCCTGAATTGATGCATATTTCTAATTCTGCCAAAAAACATTGGTTGTTTGAGCGTTTGGAGAGCATGCAGGGCACCCAAAATCAGCATGCCGATGTTCGCCAACGTACCTTTGAGCATGTGATGCATGCCGATGCCTTTGAGCATTTCCTGCATACTCGCTACATGGGGCAAAAACGTTTCTCTTTGGAAGGTGGCGAAAGTTTAATTCCAATGTTGGACTGTTTGATTCAAAAAAGTGGTGAGACGGGTGTGAAAGAGATTATTCTTGGTATGGCGCATCGTGGGCGTTTGAATGTTTTAGCAAACGTTTTGGGTAAGTCTCTTACAGATATTTTTGCTGAATTTGAGGGTACGCAACTACAAGATGAAGCACCCACAGGTTCAGGCGATGTGAAATATCATTTGGGTTTTTCATCAGATATTGAAACACCAGGTGGTGTGGTGCATTTATCATTGGGTTTTAATCCATCACATTTGGAAATTATTACTCCTGTTGTGCTTGGAAGTGTGCGAGCAAGGCAATGTAGGCGCAAAGATAAAACCCGCCGTCAGGTTTTGGGTGTTTTGGTACATGGTGATGCGGCATTTGCAGGGCAAGGTGTTGTGGCTGAATCACTAAACTTGGGTGAGTTGGGCGGTTTTCGTACGGGCGGAACCATTCATATTGTGGTCAATAATCAAATTGGTTTTACTACCAATACCTATGATTCAAGATCCACATTGTATTGTACCGATATTGCCAAAATGGTGCAGGCACCGATTCTGCATGTGAATGGTGATGATCCAGATGCTTGTTGTTTGGTGATGGATTTAGCGATGGAATATCGCAATCATTTTCATAGTGATGTGGTGATTGATTTGGTGTGTTATCGCCGTCATGGTCATAATGAGGCTGACTCACCTGAAGTCACACAGCCTGTGATGTATCGTGAAATTGGCAAGCACCCAACGGTTGAACAAATTTATCGCCAGCAATTAATCGATGACGGTGTACTGACAGCTGATCGTGCTGAAAAAATGAAACAATCATACATCGCGTGCTTGGATAAGTTTCGCAAAGAAGGTGTTACGCAACCGCATGGGGTGAATAGCTTGGGTGGGCGTTGGCAAGGTTATGTGCGCAATGGTGCAGAAGAGCCTGAAACAGCGGTGGCTGGTAAAGTGTTGGAAGGTTTGGCACGACGTGCGCATGCCGTTCCCGATACATTTAGTTTGAGCCCAAGGGTTGAAAAAATTTATGATGCACGATTGCAAATGATGCAAGGTCAAACATTTGCAGATTGGGGCTGTGGCGAAGTCATGGCTTATGCCACATTGCTTGCTGAAGGCGGTTGGATTCGTTTATCGGGTGAAGATTCTGGACGTGGAACATTTTTTCATCGCCATGCAACGGTTTATGATGAGAAAACTGGCAAGAGTTTTGTACCTCTAAAACAAGTCGAAGATGGTGATATGAGCCATTTTATTGTGGTGGATAGCATGCTTTCCGAATTGGCAGTGATGGCATTTGAATATGGTTATTCGGTGGCAGAGCCACGTGCTTTGGTGATTTGGGAAGCGCAATATGGTGATTTTGCCAATGGTGCGCAGGTTGTCATGGATCAATTTATTGCTGCAGGTGAATCCAAATGGAGTCGCATGTCGGGCTTGGTTCTTTGGTTGCCACATGGTTATGAAGGGCAGGGGGCGGAACATTCATCGGCTCGCCTTGAACGTTTTTTGCAGCTTTGTGCAGAAGATAATATGCAGGTGGTTTGTCCAACAACACCTGCACAGGTGTTTCATTTGCTGCGCCGCCAATCGAGGATTACAACGCGGAAACCGTTGGTGGTGATGAGTCCGAAGAGCATGTTGCGCTTGAAAGCATCTTTTTCGCCCTTAGAAGATTTTACATCGGGGCAATTCAGACCTGTAATCTCTGAATGTGATACAAAAATTAAAGTTGCTTCGTGCAGGCGACTCTTATTATGTTCAGGAAAGGTTTATTATGACTTGTTGGCGGAGCGTGAAACATTAGCTATGAAGCATATTGCGATTGTCCGTGTTGAACGCTTGTATCCATTCCCTGCTGAGTTGTTGCGTAAAATTGTGCAAAATTATAGTGCGGCGAAGGAAGTATTTTGGGTGCAAGAAGAGCCTGCAAACCAAGGTGCATGGATGCAAATCAACAGCGAGATACGTTGTATTCTTTTGGATACACAAAAGCTTTACCGTGTAAGCAGACCTGCTTTGGCTGCACCAGCGGTAGGTTCGATGGTACGACATAAAGCTGAATTACGTGATTTATTGGATAAGTCATTTGCAGACAGTGTTCCAGTTGAATGATTATATAGTGTACCACAAACATAGTCGAGGTGAGAGAAATCATGGATATTGAAATTAAAGTACCAAGTTTGGGTGAATCTGAAAGCGAAGCGACACTGGTTTCATGGTTAAAATCAGAGGGTGATGAAGTGTTGGTCGATGATGTTTTGGCTGAAATTGAAAGTGATAAAATAACCATGGAAATCACGGCTTTTGAAGCAGGGATCTTGAAATCCATTCTAAAAGAAGCCGATAGTATGGTGGAGCCAGGCGAAGTGATTGCTGTGCTAGATACATCGGTGCAAGTGAGCGCAAAACCTACGGAGAAGGAGGTAGAAAAAACGCCCGTAAAACAAGCCAAAGCTGCTACGAAACCTGTGGCAAAGGAAGCCGTAGCAAAGCTGGCAGTTACGAAAGAACAGGCGCAACAAAAGGCAAAGGCTGTTGTTGAAAAGGTGAAAGAGCAGAGCGTGATGTCGGTAGATGATACTGCTGTACATGAGCGTACTATGGAACGTGTGCCGATGTCGCGCTTACGCAAACGTATTGCGACACGTTTGAAAGAGGCACAAAATACGGCAGCAATATTGACTACATTCAATGAAGTGAATATGCAGTATGTGATGGATATACGCAATCATCACAAAGATGCGTTTATGGATAAATATGGTGCAAAACTTGGTTTTATGTCCTTTTTTGTGAAAGCTTGTGTGTATGCTGCTTCAAAATACCCCGCGATCAATGCTTATATTGATGGTGATGATGTGTTGTATCACAATTATATGGATGTAGGTGTTGCTATTTCTACCGAGAATGGGCTAGTGGTTCCTGTGTTAAGAGATGCGGGATTGATGAGCTTTGCAGAGATTGAGCAGGGCATTGTAGATTTAGCAACAAAAGCTCGTCAGGGCGGACTTATGCCTGATGATTTAAAGGGTGGAACATTCTCCATTACCAATGGCGGTGTATTTGGCTCCATGCTTTCAACACCAATCTTAAATACGCCGCAATCAGCCATTTTAGGTATGCATACGATTCAAAAACGTGTGATTGTAGAAAATGATCAAATGGTTATTCGTCCTATGATGTATTTGGCATTGTCGTATGACCACCGTTTGATTGATGGCAAAGAAGCAGTTGGTTTTCTTGTAGCGGTGAAAGAGGCATTGGAAGGTTTTGGTGGTATATTACTTGATGTGTAAAGGTCAGATTTAACATGAAATTATTGGCTTTATTTCGAGTGCCTTATTCGGAAGAAGTGTATGAGGAGTTTTTGAAATTCCTTATTGCCTCTCGTCTTGGTTTAATCGCTCCTATTACGATTATTGCAGTTGTGATTTGTTTACTGTGGGGCTTGCTTCCAAAGCAAGATTTGCTTCTATGGGGAGGCTTGCTTTATAGTGCTATAGTGGCTCGTTTTTTTTCCATTCCCTTGGGTATGCATGATGTAGGGGCGAAACAGGTACGGCGTTATGTGTCGCTATTTGTTTGGAATACCCATATGTATGCGCTTTGTTGGAGTTTGGGAACTGTGTTCTTTATGCCTGACTTGCCGCTTGAGTATGTTTTATTTTTGATATTATTACTTGCAGGAATAGCGATGGCTTTTGTGTTCATTGTAATATCAGGAAGTTCTATGTTGGTTTTCCCATATCTACTATTACCTCCAGCTATTTGGCTGTTATTACAAGAAAATACGATATACATAAACCTTGGTGTCTTGATGCTTTTATTTTTATTTTTTATTTGCCTTGTTGCTAGGCAGCAGCTGGTTAGGTTTTCATCTGGTATTCTTATTCATCATCATAACAATATGCTTATTAAAGAATTGAAAAGTGAAATTTCAGAGCACAAGCGTACAACAGTGGCATTACAGTCATCCAAAGTAGAAGCTGAACAGGCAAATGAGGCGAAGGGAGAGTTTTTATCACTGATGAGCCACGAGTTAAGAACACCCATTCATGGCATTATAGGAATCTTGGATTTGTTATCAGATGCCAAGCTAAATAAAGAGCACCAAGAAAATTTAATGTTGGCAAAGCAAGCTGCACTGTCGCTGCGGGCTGTGGTGAATGATGTGTTGGACTTGTCGAAACTCAATGCTGGAAAAATGGAAGTACGTTGCCAGCTTTTCAGTCTTGAAAAGTTGCTTGATGATGTGATGCAGAATTTTTCTATGCGTGCCAAGAGCAAAGGTTTGGGTTTTTATTATAAGATTCAAAGCGTGCCTGAAAAAATCATTTCAGATGATATTCATTTGCGTCAAATTTTATTAAATATCATTGCCAATGCTGTGAAATTCACCGAACATGGTCATGTGGCTGTGATAGTATCTAGGAGCAAAATGCGCTTGGTCATAGAGGTTGAGGATACAGGAATTGGCATTCCAGAAGAGGAGTTATCCTCCATTTTTGACCCATTCAAACAGGTCCATCAACATGTACACGGTTTATCTGAAGGCACAGGGCTAGGGACATCGATTGCTCAACGCTTTGTAACATTGTTGGGTGGTGATATTTGTGTACGTAGTAAAGTAGGCGAAGGCAGTACGTTTTGTATTGATATTCCATGTGAGTTTCAGGGTGAGGATGTTTGCTGTGAGGTGAATGCACTGCATTCAAAAGATATTCGTAACTGTTCAGCTAAGCACTGATTTGCCTAGTACCAGCGTTAGAAAATGCTCAC
>JALUXZ010000208.1 GCA_027018935.1 Mariprofundaceae bacterium | reverse complement strand
CTCGGTACTTCGCCAAACTTGTGCTTTTCACCCCTAGCTGCGTTGAATAAAATGGACAATAACGATGCTATGACTCATTTTATTGCGCCTTGCTATGAGCGAAAATCAACGTCGTTTGACTCGTCCGAGGTTTTTCGAGGTGCCCTAGAGTTTCCTTAGAAAGTTATTTTTTACCATAGAGGCGCAGAGGAAACAAGTAGATTGCTAGGGAGGTGCTGATCAACTCAATAAATGATGCCTATACGCCCAAAATCGCCAGCACCTGCCGGGGCTATTGCTTGCGCTTGCTGCCTTGGTGTTGGTGATTTTGAATCGCATATCCACTTATTCAGAGTTAATCAGCACCTCCATAGGAGCCCTTCTTTGATTTTTTCTTGGCATGAAGATTTTAGCTTATTTCACCCCTATAAGCTTGCATAGTGATTATTTTTGTTTAAATATATATGTTTCTTAGTTTCTTAGTAGAGTCTATATACCCAATTCTGGGGATACCAATGCTTTCAGGAATTCATTTGAATACGGATATATTACCAGTCGTAGCTGTGACTGGTACAGGAGAAAAATATGACTCAGATATATTATAAAATACTATTTTTAATGGGCTTATGTTTATTTGCCCCAACCTTTATTTTTTCTAATATTGTATATGCTGGATCAACAGCTGGAAATAGTTCTTGGAATGCAAACACTCAGGCTAAATCTGTCACTAAGGAAAAAATGACGTTATTTAAGAATAGGAATCAACATACCAATATAAACGCAGGCCGACCTTTGTGGTGTGATCATTTTTCAAGCGATGTCATCACGGCACTTAAAGACGTAAGTATTGGAAAGCATCGTTTTAAAGCAGGTGAAGAAGCGCTGCTTAAGGTTGAAATAGAGCGGAGGCTTGAGTGTGATGCTCAACATCTTAGCATTTCAGTCCCTTCCTGCTTTAAGGTTTATGATAAATATAATAATTCGGTATCAGGTAAAGATTTAATTTGGAGAATTGGAGCTCCTCTGCGCTGGAATTTTAAATTAAAAGCATCTTCAAGCTGTAGACAGAGAATAAATTACAAACAATATATCAATGTACACTTTGCGCATGCTGGAGCGCAACAAAAAAAGGTTGAAGTCATTTGGTCTAAGCCATTTGTTGCGCCAACAATGATGCGTCGACAAACAACGCCAACAATACATAAATTTCATTAGTGTTCATTCTGATTTCTATCTCTCTCTCTCTATCCAGTTTTGGAGATAGGATGTTTTTGAATCATGGTTGGCGGTAGTCCAATGATGCGGCAGAAATATATGCTGGTGGGTTATGCTCTGGTGCTGTTGGTATCGCTGGGCTTGCTGGTTTCTCCTTTTACTTCGACATTGGAAAATAAACTACTGGATCATGAGTTCAGTCTGTTGCACAAAAGCAGCAGCGCATCTGATACAGGCAATGTGGTGTTGATTGGTATTGATGATAAGACAACGGCGACTTTCCCCGAACCGATTGCCTTGTGGCATAGGCATTTTCGTGATTTATTTATTGCACTTGGCATGGGTAAGCCCTTGGTTGTGGGGCTGGATGTTACCTTGCCAGATCGTTCGTACAGTTTTCTTGATCGAGGTTTGGATAAAGCCTTGATGCAGGGGCTAAAACGATTAAGTGATGCTGCGCCATTGGTGGTTGGTATCACGGTGAATGCTGATGGTGAAACGCGCGGTGTTTATCCTCCACTGTTGCTGGCTGCGAAAAAGCATGCAACTGGCTATGTGTTGTGGAAAAAAGACCGTGATCAGGTGGTGCGGCGGTTTACTGAACATTTGGGTGTGCAGAATGAGACTGTGCCGACATTGGTTGGTGAGATGGCCAGAGCGGTAAAAATGCCTGTCAGTGAGGGGTTGATTGATTATACGAGCGGTGCGGCGGTTCAATATATTCCGATGCAGCAGGTGATTGCATGGGGCACGACTGGTCAACTGGACAAATTGAAAGCTGCATTCGCTGGCAAGGCTGTATTGATAGGCTCTGTGTTGCCTTTTGTGGATCGGCATTTGCAGGTTATCAATTTGGCAGCGTGGGAAGATAACAAGCGCTTTGCCCCCGGAGTCTTGTTGCATTTGCAAGCACTCAGGAGCTTGCAGCATCGGGGTATGATTAAGCCAGTTGCTATGGTGTGGGTGGTGTGCTGCGCATTGCTGCTTACATTGTTATGGTGGCTGCCGTTGTCGCGCATTGTTCCCATGCTATTGGCGACATCTTTGGTGGTGGGTTTAGCAGCTATTTCGATGACTCTGCTGACATCAGGATATGATTTGCAGGTGGTTGCGCTGATGTTGACCTCTGTCGTGGCTCTGATGGGGAGGCAGGTACAGCAATTATTGCTTGATGCGATAGAGAAGAGGCATTTACGCATGGCTTTCGGCGGTATGGTGAGTCCACAGGTGATGACACAAATTCTTGCCGATAAGCTTCCAGAGGGCGAACGCTGTAGGGTGTGTGTGCTGTTTGCGGATATTCGTTCCTTTACCACGCGTAGCGAGAAGATGCAGCCTGAGCAGGTTGTGCTGCTTCTGAACCGTTATTTCGAGCAGATGACAACAGCTATTCACGAACATAATGGAACATTGGACAAGTTTATGGGTGACGGAATTATGGCTTTTTTCGGTGCGCCTAATCGCCTTGATCATCCTTCTTTGCATGCATTTTGTGCTGCACTCGATATGTTGGAGCGTTTGCAGAAACTCAATAAAGAGCTTGAGTCGGAAGGCGAAGAACCACTTAAAATCGGTATCGGGTTGCATGTCGGAGAGGTCGTGGTGGGGAAGTTGGGTAGTCAAAAGCGCAGTGAATACACAGCCATTGGCGATACTGTAAATACAGCGGCTCGTATCGAAGAACTTACCAAAAGCATCAACATACCATTGCTTTTTTCACAGGATGTTTATCAGGAAATTAACAATCAATTCGGTAAGGCTCAGTGGATTGAATTGGGCGAGATGGCAATTCGCGGGCGATCTGCCTTATCCTTGTATAGTTATAATACTTCGCATACTTGAAAATATTTTTAATTTAGGAGAAGAATGATGAACAGAATATCGAAACTGATTGTACTATTTTTTTTGCTGTGTCCGTCTTTGGCGGTAGCCGAGGAATATGCTGTTGCCATGATTACTGATATGAATGGTATCAGCCGAAATATTGTGAATAAACAGGCTCAACAGGTGGATATATTTTCGGAACTTTTTGCTGGTGACCAGTTGGAAATTGAAAAGCATGCCAGTGTGACGCTGATATATTGGGATAACCATAAGGTGTTCCAAATTCAGGGACCATCTGTGGTGCATATTCTGAAAGATTCGATTCAACATGTGTCTGGGCACAAGCCTAAAATGAAAAAAATAACACTCCTGCATCATGCTAGAATCAACCCTGCCGAGGTGGCACAATCTGGTTTGGTGATGCGGTCGGCGCAAAAAAACAAGCCCATCAGCCTATTGAATTTGAGAGGGGGGAAAACAGCCGATAAGCGACCTACATTTTTATGGAAGTTGCATCAAAAAAAAGATCGAGTTCGTTTTGAACTGGTCGATGAAGATGGGAATATGCTGCTTGTGAAGGTGTTGAATGGGGAGCGTTTCACCTTACCTGCTTCGGTGCACTTAAAGACGGGTACTGTCTACTCATGGAGTGTGGAGGGACGGATGGGAAACGGGCAAGTCTTTGCTGACTGGGGAGACTTCGAGCTTGCTACAGCATCGCTGGTAGCACAAAAAAACAATATACAGCCAAAGGCGCATGCGGGCTTTTCGCAACGACTTTTGTATGCGGCATGGCTGCAACAAAATGGTTTTGGGGATGATGCGCACCATTTATGGTTGAAATTAGCGAAGGAACGACCAAACAGCCCTGCTTTGAAAGCAACCTTGCTAAATTAATATCATAATATGAAGTTTTATCTCATCTTATTTGGATTTCTTTATAGTGGTTTCTATAGCATGGTGGTTTGTGCTGATGAAGTGTTGGCATCCACAAATATTCAGCGAGCTATTGATTCAGGAAACTATCAACGGGCATTTGCCTATGCCAATGATGTTCGCTGGTCAGAAATCTCTTCGGACACTCAATTGGAATCCATTCATGCCTATGAATTGATGGGATATTATCAACGTGCAGATAAATATATACGGCTCCTAAAGCAAGATAAAACAACTATGAATAAACCTGTTTTTCTGGCACGGATTGAATACCGTATGGCATCTATTTATCGTAGGGAGGGGCACTATAAAGAAGGTCTTGAGCATGCTATTCGAGCGGTGGAGATTATGCGTAAACTCGGTACAGTTGGAAATGAGTATCGGGCACGCTTTGCTGGTATGGTTGCCATACTCCATGCTTACTTGGGACATAACCTTGAAGCATGGACATGGTTTGGCAATGCATTCCGCTATCTACAGGAATACCATGCGAAGCCACTGCAATCATTAATATTGAAAAATGATAAGGCAATCTGGTTCTATCGAATGGGACGCTTCCAAGATGTGATAAAATTGGAGTCCAAAGCTATTGAGCAGGGGGAATCTTCTCTATCAGCACAATACCCAGAATTAGCGGAAGCCTATAATAATATTGCCGCAGCCTTTATGGCAGTGGGGCAGTCAAAAGAAGCAGCACTGTGGTATCAGAAATCCATTCATGTACGGCAAGAGAAGCTGGGTATGCAGCACCCAGATCTGGCAACCAGTATGAATAACTTTGCACTGCTTCTTCTGAATCAAGGCGATGATAATCAGGCAGAAAAGCTATTGCGTACAGCATTAAAGATTCGTACTTCAAGGCTAGGTGTATCACATCCTTTTACACTTTCGAGCATGAATAATCTGTCACAGTTGTTGCAGAAAAGAGGAGTGTTGAAGGAGGCGAAAAGTCTAGCTGAATCATCGCTTGGCTATGCTATCAAGCAATTCGGCTCTCATCATGTCGAAGTTGCTAATGCATACACTGCGCTCGGTGATTTGATGGTTAAAACCAATGATTATACGACTGCGGCAAACAATTATAAAAAGGCACTGGATATTCAGAAGGATCAGCAGCATGAAATTGAAGCTGCATGGTTGATTCAAAAACTGGGGTATATTCATCAACTTGAAGGTGAGATGGATGTTGCTGCACGAGCTTATAAAGATACTATCCATCGATTGGAATCCTTGCTTGGGACGCAACATCCGAAATTGGCGACAGTTTGGAATGCATTGGGCAGTGTGCGATATGAACAGGGAAAACATGGAGAGGCTGTTCTTGCTATGCAGCGCGCCTTATCGATTCAGCGCCCATTGCTGGGGGATTTACATCCACAAACAGCGGCAACCCACAATAATATTGCCCGTGTCTATACGGATATGGGCAAGAAAGATCTAGCTATCGAGCATTTGGAGTTGGCAGCCAATGCGCTCCGGCATTTTGCCCGCTCGGATCGGCAGGCTGTGGTATATGCCAATCTCGCAAGCCTATATGCTGATTACCAGCGTGATAAACAAGCTGTGGAATATTTCGAACTGGCGATGGATGCTGTGGAGGCGTTATTTGCTGATAGTGATGGTCTGACTGAGGAGGAACGATCCGGCATGATGGGCAAATATAGCTGGATTTATCAGGGTATGATGGAGCTATTGCTAAAGCTGCATCGAGCCAGTCCAGATGCTGGATATGACAAACAACTTTTACAGGTAGCCTCGCGAAATCAGTCTCGCATCTTTTCTGAATTGATGCTAAAAACAAATGCATTGCACGCCATGCGTAACCCAGATTTACAAAAAGCTCTAGCACGGGAGTCCGAGGCTAAATTACATTGGCAGAATCTGCGCTATGCGCTTGCAGCATCGGTAAATCACAATGCCAGTAATATACAGTCTCATAAGGTATTGGTGAAACAGGTAAAGGCTGCTGGGCGAAAGTATAAGTTAGCTGTTCGTATGGTGAATACATCATTCCATCATGTGATGGACTTGCGCTCCCCTAGAGCGGTGAGCGTAGGACAAATTCAGGGTGATTTGCGGCAGGGTGATGCTGTCATGGTGTATGCCCTGCTTGAGAAAGAGACTTTGTTGTTCGTGATTACCCAGAAATCATTCCATCTTTTTCCTTTGCCTGTTGGCAGGACAAAGATTGCGGCAATGGTGCATCAGCTTCGACGTAGTGTAAGTGGCGAACATGGCTTGCAGAACCTACAGAGTCTCAAGCCTAAATTGCTTTATAAGGCATACCAGACACTTTTGAAGCCAGCAGAGCCGTTGTTGGAAAATAATAAACTGCTTTATATTGTGGGTGATGGATCGTTGTACACATTGCCATTTGAAATGCTGATTAGGGATTTTACTCCCGCAATGAAAAAGCATTTCGAGCAGCAACGTCAGCAGTCCCGATCCAGAGACGGCATCATGTTTCAGGAGTATGCTGATCTGGATTATGTGCCGTGGCCAATCATCTATATGCCGAGCCTTTCTTCCTTGCATGTGTTAAAGACACGGAAGAAAAAAAATCGCTATGGCAAGAATCTCACTGCTTTTGCCAATCCTGTGTTTTTTGAAGGTGTTTCGCAGCGCGAACAGAAAATATATGTGCAACAGCGCCCGTTGTTAAGATCGCTGTTACGCAAGCCTGACAACAACGTGATGGGCTTGAAACGGCTACCAAACACCGAGCATGAAGCCAAGGCGATTGCGGATATTCTGGGCGGGAAGCACGAACTGTTTTTTGGTTCTCGAGCCAGAGAGTCTACTTTGTATGCAACGAACCTTTTAGATAGTCGCTTTATTCTGTTTGCAACCCACGGCTTGTTGAGTGCTGATTTTTCTCTGCCTGAGGCAGAGCCCAGTCTTGCCTTGAGTATGGATAGCTCGTTAGGCAAAGGTGAAGATGGACTGTTATCCATGAGTGAGGTTCTGAATCTAAATATAGATAGTGAATTGGTGGCTCTTTCAGCTTGTAACACTTCTGGGGATGTGGAACGTGCCCAAAATGGTGAAGGCTTTGCTGGACTAACTCGAGCGTTTATGTATGCAGGGGCTAGAAGGCTTCTGGTTTCTCACTGGTCTGTGGAAACATACAGCACAGAGCATTTGATGCAGGATTTTTTTGCTGATATGGCAGATCATCATTCATCATCTTTTGCACTAAAGCAGGCGCGTGAAAAGCTAAGGGCTTCGTTTGTTGATATCGAAGGACGACATGTCTCCGGGGCACATCCCTTTTTCTGGGCACCATTTGTGCTCGTTGGCGTACAATAGTTAGAGCCTGTACGAGTTTTAATCTTGCATATACCCAATTCTGGGTATATGAAATTATTTCACTTTTCACGATATTACCCGCCTCATCATCTGTGACTTATGTGTATGGTGGTATCTGGGAGGGAAAAAATGCAACGTGGGCACTTTTCTTCAATGTCATTTATTTATATCTACATGCTTGGTGCTTTACTGGGATGGCCTGCCTTCTCGCAGGCTGTAGAGGTGACAGGTTCAAATATTATGGCTGGACAATGGGTGGATAAAGATGCGAAAGTTAGCATTGAGTTAAATAACGTGACTGTAACAGATGATATTCGCGTATTTGTCGGCAATGCAGACCTCACAGCACTATTCAAACGATCAGGAAATGAGTTGGTGTTCCAGCCGAGCATTGTTGATCTTCCATATGGTGAAAGTTCGATAAAGTTATATTCTATTCATGATAATGAATGGTCTGAAGTAGGTGCTGTTCAAATCCGAGTGCGTAAGGTGTCAGGTTTTGATCGTTTTGAAATTACACCACAATTAAATTTAACCGTAAAATCCCAGCTTGGAGAAGGGCATTCGGTGGATGCTGGAGCTCCGCCTCGAAGTACTTTCAATGATTTAACAGGGCAGGGAGGTATCAATCTTGATGCGGCACGTGATGACTTATCTGTACAGGCTCGAGCTAACTTGATTGGTTCAAGTTATCGTGAAGAAGCACTAAGGTTTGCGCAAAAGGGTGTGCATGCACCAAAGGTAGATTTAAGTGATTATTTAATTTCTTTGAATAAGGGTCGTGGTAGCCTATACATTGGACACTATCAGTATCAGGGAAGTCGGTATGTGATGTCCAATGCTGCCAATCGAGGCATAACTGCCTCATATCAGTTTACAGATAGGGTTTCCCTAACTGGTACAGCCCAGAACTCAACGGCTATTGTCGGTTTTGATGATTTTCTGGGGCTGAATAAGTCCAATAACACCACCTATGGCATCAGTGGTGGTATTGAATTGTTTGAAAGACCTGGAGCCCTGAAAGTCGAGGGTTATTTTTCGGATGCCTCTAGACGCTCGGACTTGGGGTTCAACGTTGGAGCTATTACTGATGCGGAAAAGAATCGTGCGATGGCTGTGCGTGTATTGACGAGCACACCAGAATCCATGTTTAGCCTTGAAACAGAGGTAGCGGAGAGTACCTTTACGAACCCAAATGATCAGGCATTGGATCAAGGTTTTGGTGTTGTTGCCGTAAATAAGACTACGGATAGGGCATATTTTGGTCGCTTAATGTATAATGCATATCAGGGTAATATGGAGTCTGGGAAACCATTATCATTGTCGTTATCGTATGAATTCGAGCGCATTGATCCTCTGTTCAAGACGATAGGTTCATTTCCACAAGCGGACCTTGAACGTGGAATGTTTAGCCTGACTGGAACGTTGGGAGATTTAACGTTAACAGCATCCACTGAAGAACGGCGTGATAACCTTGAAAATTTAGCCACAATTTTGACGACCAAGACACAAAACTCACAAGTTAATGCATCACTTGCATTGAAGAATATGCTTGCACCTAATAACCCTGAAGGCGTATTGGCTGCATTGCTGCCATCTGTGAATGTAAATTATAGTCATATTCATCAGTTTGCAGGTAACCGCCCAGATTTAGACCCATTATCGGGATTTTCATTGGGTCATCTTCCCGACCAGTTGACCACGGCAATTGGATTATCCAGCAATTGGAATAGTGAGAAATGGAGCTTAGGATACAATTACAATCAGTCTAGACAGGATAATCGGCAACTAGGGCGTGAACTGGCTGATTTTATAAATACTCTACATGGAATCAATGCGCAAATTCAGATGTTTGATGGTTTGTCTATTAACGCTGGATTCAGTCGCAATGAAGGGGTGGATCAGGAGCAGGCGATTACCACTTATACGCTTCACCGAAACATTGGGCTTAACTGGATACTTTTAGATGACTGGACAGTCAACGGCAATATTGATTTGAATCGAATTTCTGATTCTCAACAGAACTCTACTTCGCAGAGTTTGTCAGGGAATGCACAAATTTCATGGCAATACCGTATGCCCAGTTTTGGGGGAGAATATATTCCAGTGCAGGCATATTTACGTTATGACCGACAGATGAATGAAACCGTTGATAATGTCTTTGGATTTAATTCAAATGTTAGCGATTGGAAAATTCTTGCTGGTATAAGCTTGAGCGTATTTTAAGGGGTGGTGTTATTATGAGAGGATTTATGAAATATGTGATATTAAGCCTGATGGCAATGATTCATGTGATGCTTGGAACACAGTTTGCAGCTGCTGTTACTGGGGTGAATCCCAGTGGCGTGAATGTCAGCCACTCTAGTCCCAGTACAGTTTTCCTTACATTTCAGGGCTTATCAGCGGGGCAAAATGCGGTAGAGGCTTTTTGGTGTGGTGCAGTAACGACTACGGCAGTGGGTGTGGTTGATCCATGTGTTGCAGGAACAGTGTTTGGGCGTTTACCTTTGAGAAATAATATCGGTAGAGCAAGTGGTACGGCAGGGAACAGTAATTTTACAGATATTATGTCGATTCCTGCTTCGGTAACACGCCGTGCTTATCAAGATGCACAGCAAGGTAAGGACTCTAGGTTTTTTTATGTGCGCCATTTTTCCAATCCAACAGCGTATGCTGTGGTAACTTGCCGCATGGCTGGAGGTGGTGCACGGGTTCCATTCTCATTGGTAGATGTAAAAATGAAATTTATGTCTGATAGTCCAGTGGTAAGTATTCCAAAGGGTTCGGTGCCTCCTGAAGTTGTAGCAAAAGTTCGTTATACTGGTACAGGACGATTAACAGGAAGGTGGGAGGTTGTATCGCCAGGGGACGAGGAACCAACTATTTTTGATTTATTACCTGAGGCATCGCTTCCCATTGAAAAAAGAGCTCTGCAGAAACGCTATACAGTATTGGATCGATTTGATTTATTCTTGCCTCCTACGGGTGAAGTCACTGTACCAGGTCCAGATGTTGATAAAATACCACATCAGGCAGATGGCTATTATAAGTTGCTATTTAGAGTTGAAGCTACAGTGGATAAAGAGAGTAATTCCAATGCGGTTACAGGTACTGTTGCTTCAGGTGGCGCGGCAGGTTTTCCCATGCCTATGTTGAGGTATTATGTGGGTGAATCGAAAAATGCAGCATCTGGAAAGAATTCCCCCGAACTTTTGTTGCCCGATAAGACTGTCGAAGCAAGTAAGGAAATTAATTTTACTTGGGTTGCATTAAGTTCAGCATCATTTGAAAAACTTGATGTTATGGCTGAAAATGAAGTAGTTCTGTCAGCTGTGATTAAGGGTGGAGTTGGTTATTATCAGGCTCCACCATGGTTAAGAGAACATAGTGATAAAGAACTAAAGTGGCGAATCACCAGTTTGGATTCTAGTGGTTCGGAATTGACCATTTCCCGTTGGCAATCGTTCAGGATAATACATTTCGATATTCCAAAATAATGAACATTTTTGTTATGAAGCTCGTGGCATGGAAAAGGGTTAGAAGGGTGTCCTTCTGGATTGAAGGGTAATCCTGTTTTCAAAGGAATGATGAGCGGCAGTTCAATTCATGATAGGTTGTAGTTGTAGAGACGGTGAATAAACTCACCATAGAATTCAGGTAGAGTTGCACTTGAGAGTTGAATTCGCGTAATTTTATAATCATTGAACTAATGAATCGTACCTAATATAGGGCACCTCGAAAAACCTCGCACGAGTCAAACGATGCTGATTTTCACTCATGGCAAGGCGCAATGAAATGAGTCATAGCATCGCTATTGCCCATTTTACTCAACGCAGCTAGGGGTGAAAAGCACAAGTTTGGCGAAGTTTCGAGTTTTTTCGAGGTGCCCTATAGATAACTCTGGAGCTTTAAAATCGCCTAATGGTCATTCTATAACTTGAAAAAACACATCTCATTTTTTTATAGGTACAGAGTGGACACAATTCCAGCACAGATATGAATTTAGTTATTGTGCCTAAAAGCCTAAAGATAAAAATGGTGCACCCTAGTGGATTCGAACCACTGGCCTTCGGCTTCGGAGGCCGACGCTCTATCCAGCTGAGCTAAGGGTGCATGTACTACAAAGGGACTCTGATACTATATATTTTTAAAATATCCATGATGGTGGAAAAATAAAACTACAGGCTTGTGTTCATAGAATGCTCAATTCTAAAGGGTATGAAGAAAATTGAAACAATTCCTTGAGAAGTCCATGTATGTTGTTTTTTATTTCAAAGCTATTTTTTTTAAGGGCCTCGAAAAAATGCACGAGTTCATGACTTGTTTAGAACTTTTCAGGCAACCCTGATCATGCTTGAATGATTCTAGCAATCATTGCGCTACTACAGGGCACCTCGAAAAACCTCGGTACTTCGCCAAACTTGTGCTTTTCACCCCTAGCTGCGTTGAATAAAATGGACAATAACGATGCTATGACTCATTTTATTGCGCCTTGCTATGAGCGAAAATCAACGTCGTTTAACTCGTGCGAGGTTTTTCGAGGTGCCCTACACTTATATTGGTGCAATTACAGGATTCAGCAAAGCAGACCGTGGAGCCTTTACATTTTTGAATATAACGAGATACTACTGTCCGACGAAATATTCACTCGTATCATGCTGATAAAATTGATGTTTATTGAAATTAATTTCAGTTATTTCTTTAAAATATGAATTCTACAAGGCTTTTCTTTAGGGAAGTGCTGATTAACATGAGTGGATATGAGGTTCAGAATAACCAACCCCAAGGCAGCAAGCGTAAGTAATAGCACGGGCTATTGCTGAGCGTTGCTAACGCAGGTATTGGTGATTTTGGACTCATAGAAACAGAGAGTTGCCTGTTTATCCGCCTTGGATGGCATTGATTTGGGTATCAGACCAAGCCAATGCCTCGGTATGCAAAGCCATGAGATCAGTTACTTTTAAGGCTCGGTATTGTTCGCCCCAACGGGCAACATCACCCCATGAGCCATTCTCCAAAGACTGGACAACATTTAATTTATAAGACATCTCTGCATCGTCACGTAACAACGCATCTCTTACAGGCTTTGGTAAAGCCATGTCTTGAATAGCTTCTTGCATAGGTTGATCCAGTAGAGCATCTAGTACGGAGAACATACCCAACAAGAAGTCATCGCCAGTTTCTTCTTCATGTAGAGCTTTAGCAATAGATTCTAAGAGGTGTCCGCGATAAAGGGATGTGCGCATAAGCTCCAAAGGTTTGGCTGCTCCCAATGAAGCCAGTGATAATAAAGATAACCAGCGTCGCGTATTGTTTAAGCCCAGTAATACTAGTGCTTGGTCAATAGATTCGATTTCGCGTTGCATGCCAAAGGCGGCGGAATTGATATACTTCAACAAGCGGTATGAAAGGCTGACATCTTGTTTGATGACATCGTTAATATCAGCCACGACATTGGCAGTTAATACTTGCTGTAAGGCGCGCAAAATATTTATTTTAGACTCAGGCATAGTTTTGCCCTGTACAATTTCAGGTTTGCAAAAGAAAAAACCTTGAAAAAAGTTAAACCCTAAACTTTGAGCCTTTTCATAATCCGCATAAGTTTCGACTTTGGTGGCGAGTAGCTGCACATTGTGCTGCCGTAAATTTCTCACTTCGGACGTTAAATCTGCGGCTTTTGATATATCAATTTTGATAATATCAACGAGCGCAATCAATGGCTCTAAACTTGGGGTATAAGTCATATCATCCAGTGTAAGTTCGTAGCCTTTTTCTTTTAGTAATTTACACGCATCAATAATGTCGGCGTTGATTGTTGTAGGATCGCAGATTTCAATGCCAACCTTTGCAGGTGGAAAGAGCTCGTTTAAATCACTTAAAATAAATGTTGGGGATGCATTAATGTGTACCTTTTTGCCACCAGATAGTTTATCCAGACTGAGATCTATGAGTGCACTAGATAGCACCTTAGCCGTTTTATGGTCATCATTTCGCAAGTTGGTATTGGTACCTTGGCGAAACAATAGCTCATAGGATGTTACGTTGTAATTACGGTCAAAAATTGCCTGTCTACCAATAAAAATATCCTGCATGATTCCTCCACTATATCCTTAATAGTGGAGGAACACGCAAATTTTATGCCACCAATTCAGTTATAAGACCTGTGTGGCATGGGCTGCCAACCGAGAACGCTCACTTGCCTTTAACACAATGTGCCCCGCCCATTCCCAATCGGAAAAACGCTGTGTTACCATGGATAAACCATTGGTGTGAGCTGTTAAATAAGGTGTGTCGATTTGCGCATTATTACCCAAAATAATGATTTTCGAGCCTTCACCCATACGTGTAACGATTGTTTTCATTTGATGCGGCGTTAAGTTTTGTGCTTCATCAACAATCAACCAAGTACGTGAAAATGTACGTCCACGGGCAAAGGATAATGCTACGATTTCAATGCGATTTTGCCCTAGAACAGAGCTGATATCGGATGCTTCTTCGCCCAGCAAGAAAGATAAATTATCAGTAATAGCCCCCATCCAAGGCCCAAGTTTTTCTTTTTCAGTGCCTGGTAAATAACCAATATCTTGTCCCATAGGCACAGTGGCACGGGTGACTAAAATACGATCGTATAACCCCATATCCAATGTTTGATGCAGCCCACATGCTAGCGCGAGAAGTGTTTTTCCTGATCCTGCCAGACCCAAAAGAGAGACCAAATCCAAATCAGCATCCATCAATAGGTTCATGGCCATATTTTGCTCTAAATTACGAGCCTGAACGCCCCACACGGCATGACGGTCGGAGCGGTATGAATAAATATCACGCAAATCGACACGTCTGGTTTTTTCATTCGCTGTAAAGCAGCGCAATGCCATTTCATGCTCGCCTGGAAGAAGTACAAAAGAGCTTAAATGCGGTAGGGTCATAGCTTCGGGCCAAGTTACCTGATAGTTGTTGCCATGCTCGGTTGGCGTGACTTCTAGGTTCTCACTCATGGTCTCCCATGTTTTATCATCAAGGGTTAGTTGACCAGAGGTGAGAATATCGAGATCCTCAACAACTTTATCAGAGCGATAATCTTCGGTTGCCAGCCCCAAAGCCCTCGCTTTGATGCGTAAGTTGATGTCTTTGGAAACCAGTACGACTTCTTTGTTGGTATTCTCTTTCTTTAGCATCATCGTGACAGCAATAATGCGATTGTCATTGCTGCTGCGGCTAAGGGATTCGGGCAAGACATCGGTGATATGGTGCGTCATTTCAAAAAATAAACGCCCGCCTCCAGGTAGCAAGCAGCCCTTGGATAAATCTTCTGTTTGTTCGCTTAACTCATCCAAATAACGTGACACATCGCGCACATTACGAGCCAGTTCATCAACGCCGCGTTTGACCTTATCCATTTCCTCGACAACCACGATGGGTAAGACCACATCATGCTCATCGAAGCGACTCAAAGCATTCGGGTCATGAATTAATACGTTGGTATCCAGTACAAAGATTTTACGATGATGTTCTGCAATCATATAGACTCCCAGTCTCCAAGCGTTATTTTTCATCCCTTATGCTTACTATAGAAGGCGGTGCGATAACGGCAAAGGATTTTTTTGCTTTAAGAAACTTAACAGCGTTGGTTACAGAATTTCAGGAATAATGAAGTTCTAGTGATTATGAATATGCACAAAAGGTTACGACTAACACCGCTTGATTGAGAATAAATATGGAGTCTCTGGCAGACAAGGCGATGGAAGGTTTTTCGATTTTTATACTTTTACTAAGCCACAAAACCTCCTCCAAGGGGAAATAGAGCAGTTTAATCCACTAATATGGCTGGTGAATAAATGAAAAACTGAGAATTAACAACAAACTCCTTGCCCCCCCCGCAAGGTACATACCATTGCGAACCTTTAATGATGAGGAAGGGTTTAATGAATAGATTAATCGTATGCTTACTGTTGCCGTTGGTGACCTTATTATCTTCTTGTGGAGGTGGAGGCGGTTCTACAGCGGCATCTACAACTGGAGCTTCAACAAGTATTTTAGGAAGTGCATTGAAGGGACCTATTGTAGGCGGGAATGTAACTGTACATGATGCCAATGGAGTATTGGTCAGTACAGCACCAGCAAACCCTGTCACTGATTCACAGGCAAAATTTACATTCTCCGTACCTTCAGGAACAGCATTGCCTTTAATTGTTACGGTTTCAGGTGGTATTGATTCGATTACAAACGGAACGCCTGACTTTCCTCTTACCAATGCTATTACATCATTACCAAGTAATGGTAGCGTAATAGGTACGGTCACACCTCTTTCAACCATGGCAGTTGCAACAGCGAAAGCTTTAGGTGGAGGTAAGCTTAATTCCGCAAACCTTGTGACTGCGACCAATAATGTTATGAACTCTATCGGCTTTGGTTTACCAACAAATCTTAATCCAGTATCGACACCTGTTGATGCCTCTAATATAGCACAAGTTTTGAAAGCCAATGAGGCTGTGGCTGAAATGATTCGCCGAACAGCAACTGCAGCAGGAAGTAATATTAATAGTGTCCTTGCCGACTTGGCGAATGATTTAACTACAGGTGCTATTGATGGTAGTGCTATTGCAGGCGTAACAGTTTCACCTACCGCAACAAAAACAGCAGCTCTAGCTTTATTAAAGCAGGCGATAGTATCGGTAGAAGTGATGAGTAATAATTTAACAATTACGCCTATCAATGGGGTAGCCGTCGGCGGAGCTAGTTTTACTACGGCACTTAATGCTGCGGTACTCAAAGCACAACCAACAGTAACAGGTTCTAATGCTGATATTGCACAAGTTGTAGTAAATAGTGCTTTCATCACTCAAACCAACACAGCTATTAATGTGTCTAATAATTTAACGGGTGGAGCAAATGCTGCATTAGGAGCTTTACAAGCCAGTGTTGCAGCACTAGTTCCAAACATCATACCTAACACAACTAAAATCACGTCATTAAAGACTAACCTTACTAATGCCAATGCTGCATTTACAACAGCTTTGAACAATGCAATAGCAGGAATCAATGTCGCCACTTCCTTAGCGGATACTTTAGCTCCTGTAATTGTATTGACGGGTGCAAACCCGCAAGTTATTGAAGCAGGTTCTACTTACGTAGAGCAGGGATCTACAGTTAGTGATAATATAAGTACTGGTTTGGTTGCAATAGTAAATAGTGCATTAGTAAATACAAACGTAGTTGGAACTTATGTAGTAAGCTATTCAGCCACAGATGCCGCAGGTAATACAGCGATATTGACACGCACTGTAAATGTCGTTGATACCACAGCACCAGTATTTGCTGGTACGCCATTGGCGAATATTCCTGCAGAAGCTATAGGTGTACAAACCACAGTTACATTAACACCTCCAACAGCAACAGACTTGTTTGCTGTAACAGTAACAAACAATGCACCTGCAACATTTCCATTGGGAACGACTGCTGTAACTTGGACAGCAACGGATGCAAATGGACAAGTAGCAACGACTGCTCAAAATGTAGTTGTATCGGATACCACAGCACCAGTATTTGCTGGTACGCCATTGGCGAATATTCTTGCAGAAGCTACAGGCGCGCAAACCACAGTTACATTAACACCTCCAACAGCAACAGACTTGTTTGCTGTAACAGTAACAAACAATGCACCTACAACATTTCCATTGGGAACGACTGCAGTGACTTGGACAGCAACAGATGCAAATGGACAAGCAGTAACGACCATTCAAAATGTGGTTGTATCGGATACCACAGCACCAGTGATTACGCTGAATAATCCAAATCTAACTGTATTCTTAAATGGCATATTTACTGATCCAGGCGCAGTTGCAGCAGATGCTGTAGATGGTAATGTAAATCTAGTAGGAGCTGGGACGGTTACGACGACAATATTGGGCAACTACCCAGTTGTGTATAACTATACTGATGCAGCAGGAAATGTTGCAGCGCAAGTAACGCGAACTGTTGCTGTAGTAAATACAGCCGACATAACGCCCCCCGTGATTACTTTAAATGGTGCATCAACAGTAAATATTACTGCAGGCGGTACATATACAGATGCTGGAGCTACAGCATTAGATAATCGTGATGGTAATTTAACTGCTTCAATCACAACTGTGAACCCTATCGCTAATCCAACGGTAGCTGGTACTTTTACTGTTACATATAATGTATCCGATGCTGCGGGAAACCCTGCGACTCAAGTATCCCGTACTGTTGTTATTACCTCAGCCGTAGTAACGGTTACTTCAGGAGTAGCTCATCTTGGACTGGTATTAGGAGGGACGGTTACAGCATATTCTGTTGTGAATGGAGTGAAGAGTGCCCAGTTAGGTCTTCCAGCAGCTACTGATACTTTTGGCGCATTTCAAATTGATATTGGAGCTTATACAGGAGCAATACTCTTTGAGTTAACAACAAATGGTAGCGCTACATATAAAGATGAATATACTGGTGGAACAGTATCTATGCCAACGGGAGCTATATATAGAACCATACTGGCTACAGTTCCGACTCAACCTGTAGCAATCACGCCTCTAACAGAAATTGCTACATATGGTGCTTTATTAAATGGGGGGACTGCACAGGCTATCACTGATGCATTTACAGCGGTAAAAGAATCTTTTGCAGCAGCAACAACGGATATTAGATTAACAATTCCTGCTGATTTAGCTGGATCTGTTGGAACAGCCGCAGAAGAAGATTATGCGGCTGTTCTTGCGATGCTGGCAGTAGAACCTCCTGTTGATCCAGCATATGCAAATTTGGTTGCCCTAGTTCAAGGATACAGTAAAGATATGTTTCCAGAACGCGGCATTATATTTGCAGGCTGGGTGGGCGACCCTACATTTAGTCTTAACTCACTTATTAATCCAACCAACTGGGCTGCTTTAAATAATGGGCTACGCCAACCTATAGCTATCAACCCTGCAGGAACTACAACAAAAGCAACCGTGACTAGCACTCCATCCACTCCAGTATCTGTTGCCGCGATTACTTATGTAGGACCACAGTTTGGCTGGACAGGGACTATAAACGCGACTGGTTATAACAGTGCTAACGCTACATACTTTACAACAGCAACTCAGGGGTGCAGCACTCTTGACATGGAGACTTTGATTTGGGCTTATGAGCACTCTTTATCAAATTTACTTGTTAAGTTTGGTGTAACAGCTGCCCAAATGGGTATTAGCACAAATAATAAGCTTCACGTAATGTGTACAAATCAGATATTAGGTGGTGCAGGATCAAAAACGGGCATGCAACTTGAAGGCTTTACACAAAGCACCTCTAATGGGTCAACAGTTATTGATTACTATCGACTGGTGAAGCATGAATTCGTACACACCTTTCAAGACATCCTAAATCAGGGGCAAGTATCATTACTAGATAGGTGGTTTTCTGAAGGAATGGCAACATTTATTTCTGGACAAACTATTAAGACGACAAATGCAGGATTAACGGCATGGAAAAATCAAACAGTCCCTACTGGATATCCAGCAATAATAAACCCTATTTCAGTAGGTGTTTTTAATAGTTCGCCTACAACGAGCTTTAACACAGTTTTAAACAATGGTCATCCATTTGATACAGACCAAGGCTACTATGATGTTTTTGGTACTGCGATTAATTATTTGACCACACCCGGACCGATTGGAGCAGGTAATACAACTGCGGACCTAAAACTTGTATTAACAGATATGGCGGCTGGATCTACATTCACTCAAGCATTCGATGCTAGAATGAATGTTACAAAAGCTAATTTCCAAGCTAATTTCTATACAATTATGGCAAACTTTTTGCCATAAAAATAGATTCTAAAGCCTATTAACCTTTAAGTTCCATGAATATAGGTTAGTAGGCTTTTTATTTCACATGCCTCTATTGACTAATGTATCCAAACAGCTCCATGTCACAAAGGAGTTAGTTTTATGCAATGGAAATGTTTTACAACATAACTTGATAAGTATGCTAAATGGTATTGTAATTTGTTTGTACAATAAATATAACTATTGTTCCCAAGAAAGAACCAAAAAGGGAGCACTAGGGAAGTTTTAAATAGTGATGTGAGTACCTATTGTATTAATTATGGGTTATGCTTTTCATATGTATCACATGATTATTATTCTCACCAGTATCAATCAGGTAGAGCAAGCGCAATGGATAACGCAACAATTGCTTGGAAAACGGCTTGCAGCTTGCATTCAGCAAACATCTGGAACATCAAACTATCGTTGGCAAGGGAAGTTAGAATGCTCGCAAGAGTATTATTTGCATATAAAAACAACGCCTGAGCTTAAAGAGCAAGTCATAGCATGGCTGGAACAGCATCACCCTTATGAAACCCCTGAGATTATTGTGCAGGAAGGGGTATGCAGCGAGCCTTATGGCGAGTGGTTATCTGGGTCAGTTTTAAAAATTTAATGAGGCATTCATTATAACCTCATAGCATGTGGGTTGTGGATGAGAGTTGCGGCTACACATGGTGAATTTAAAAGCGTAAGGTTCCGCGCCGCTTGTAGACCAAGTGTGCATTCAAGTTTTTCAAGGATATTGTAATGATTGAAATTACCCTAGTTGGCGCATTTGTGGCTGGCCTATTATCTTTTTTATCGCCTTGCGTGCTGCCGCTCGTGCCGGCTTATCTGTCTTATATTAGTGGTGTATCAGTGGATGTACTACGGCATCAAACAGATGCTAGCTCATCGGTGCGCCGCACGGCAATTATTCAATCCTTGTGGTTCATTCTAGGTTTTAGTTTGGTGTTTATTGCTTTGGGAGCTTCGGCAACTTGGTTGGGACAATGGTTGCTCTCGAACATGGGTATTTTGGGCAAAGTGGCAGGGGTAATTATTTTTACCTTTGGTTTGCATTATACTGGTTTGATTCGTATTCCCTTTTTAATGATGGAAGCACGTGTTGACACAGGTGGTGTGAATGCTCGCAGTGGTTCTGGCGCATTATTGCTTGGCTCGGCATTTGCATTTGGTTGGACACCTTGTATTGGTCCAATTTTGGGTGCTATTTTAGCGGTGGCTGGAGCCCAGCAACAAGTGGGTGAAGGCATGCTTTTATTGGTTGCCTATTCGGCGGGTCTGGGCGTTCCTTTTTTATTGGCGGCTTTGGCAACGGATGCGTTTTTGAATTGGTCACAGCGCTTTAAACGTCATCTGCATGCCATTGAAGTGATTTCAGGTGTGTTGCTAATGATTGTTGGGGCACTTATTTTTCTTGGTAGCTTTAGTATTTTGGCAGGTTGGTTGATTGAATATTTTCCTTGGTTGGCGGATATTGAGGCTACGTTTGCACCAGAAGGCTGAATAATAACGTATGTAGATAGTTGACCTTGTACATTGGGAGTGTTTCAATACACCTATGAATAGTAGTGAAAATCAATGTCAACTTGAAACGCGGATAGCCTTGCTGACAGAGCATATGGCTGCGATTCGGCGTAATACTGAAAAGATGATGTCTGAAAATCAGCGTTTACGTGAAGTGGTGCGCTTGGCTGAGAGTGAGTTGCGTAAGCGTCGGGATCAAATTCAACAGCTTGAGCATGAACTTCATGATGAGAGTGATAAACGGCAGGAAGCTAAAAGCCGTGTTGAACATGCTATGGAAAAATTGGATCAAATTATTGCTGAACCAAGTCAGGAATCTACATGAGTCATAAAGTTGATGTAAATATACTTGGAAAAAAATTCAGTATTCGAACCAGCGATAATCCTGAAGCTGTTGAAGCCGCTGCCGAGTTGGTGCGAGAGCAAGTTGATGAACTGCGCAAGCTTGGTGCGACAGCAGGAAGCGATCGCCTTATTACTTTAGCAGCATTGAATTTAGCAGGTGAATTACTTAAAAAAAGCGAAGTGGAAATTCAGAATATGGACACAATCATTTCTGCTCTTGACGATGTCGTATCGCAGGCAGAGGGTTTAGCTAAAGTGCCCCTGCGCTGAGCGAGTGGCTTTATGTTGCCTGAGCCGATGCATGTCTTATGGGAGCTTAGCTACACTGTTTGTGTGCGTCCCACTTGTTTGGGATACCTGATTTCAGCGTGCTGCGCCCACCTCGTCATAGAGGGTTCGACGACTTGCCGTCACTACGTCAGTGCGGGGGTGCCTTTTTATTTCTGATCTACTTCAAACAACCAATGAGAATAAACAACAATTGCGTCAGCAGTGTTTGTCGCGTCGCAAAGCTTTATCGTATAGGCAAAATAAAAACTTTTCAGCCAGCATTCTAGAAACATTGCATGGCTACCTTGATCAGCAGTATAAACAAGCAATTGAGATATTATGTTACCGTTCGCTTGCAGAAGAGGTGGATACCAGTCCGCTTTTTACACGGTCAAGCAAGCACCAGTATTATGCACCCGTAACACGAAAAAATGGTGATATGCATTGGTTGAGCTGCCATGCTGATACAAAATGGCAGACAGGGATACTGCGGGTTTTAGAGCCAGTGGGTGGGCAATGCTGGCAAGAAGGGAGAAGTCCTGCCATTGTGCTGTGCCCTATCGTGGGTTTTGATTTGCAAGGCAACCGAATAGGTATGGGAAAAGGCTGCTTTGATCGCTGGCTAGCAGAGCATAAACAACATATTGATAGGGTGATTGGACTTGCTTTTGACTGTCAGCGATGCCCAGAAATTGAACACGAAGCACATGATATACCACTTGATGCAATCATAACCGAACAAGGATGGATGACATGTCCGAATACATAAATATATTGGTGATTGGCGATATTCTCGGCAAGGCTGGGCGCAAAGCATTGCGTGATCATTTGCCTAGCATTGTTTATAAAAATGAGGTCGATTTTGTGGTTGCCAATGGTGAGAATCTCGCTGCTGGTTTTGGCACAACACGCAAGGTTGCCGATGAAGTTTTTGAATCAGGTGTGCATGTACTGACCAATGGCAATCATTGTTGGGATCAACGTGAATTTTTGAAAACTATTGAAGAGGACGACCGTTTTGTTCGCCCCATGAATTTCTCACCTGCTGCACCAGGGCAGGGTTGGACGATTCAGGAAACCGCAGTAGGACACCCCGTTGCGGTAATTAATACTATTGGGCAAATATTTATGAGTGGTACTTGGGACTGTCCATTTGCTGCCGCAGATCAGGCATTATCGGAGATTCCATCGGATGTAAAAGTTATTCTTATGGATTTGCATGCCGAAACAACCAGTGAAAAAATGGGTATGGGGTGGCATTTGGATGGGCGTGTTTCATTTGTTTATGGCACCCATACACATATTCCAACCTGTGATGAAATTATTCATACCAGTGGTACAGCATATCAAACAGATATTGGTATGACAGGATCTTATCAATCGATTATTGGCATGCGAAAAGAAGGGGCGTTGCATCGTATGATAACGCGTTTACCACAGCGTTTTGAAGCAGTAGAGCGTGGCGCAACACTTTTTGCAACGTTGCTAAAGGTGAGTGTAATTACAGGTAAAACCAGTCATATTGAACGTATCAAAGTCGAACCAGAGTGCTAATGCCAGAAGCTGTTGCAACTTAGCACAATACATCCAAACTAAATTCGAATGGACTGCCTTGGTCGCCAAATTTAAGTGTGTGTAAACCCTTGCTAAGCGGTGTTGCACCTGAATTTTTACCATAGCCCACACGTTCATTATCAAGCAAACAAAAGTCACCATGTTGTGCTATACGAAGCTGTAACCCTCCAGAAGGCGCATTTTCGATAAATATATGCTCTTCACGTAACAAACGGCTACAGCCTGCAAGTTTGACGTTCGCAGGCTTTTGATGAGTGAATAAATCAGTTACGGTTTGTGGTGGATGATGCGCTCCAAAGACCCACGGTAAGTGGTAGATCATCTTTGGATGATTGCATAATGCTTGTTGTGCTTTTGTGTTGATGCCTTCTAATTTTGCATAAGAAATAAATGTATCTTCAAGGTGATCAGAAGGCTCTTCATCAAGTGTCATTTTTAGACGTGAAAATAGTGCTGCCAAAAGTGGTGTTAATCGACTTGCAGGACCATTAACCAGACGAATAAGTGCGCCACGATCAATGACTTCAACTTCACCATCGGTTAGTGCTGTAACCGTTGCAGTACGTTGGTGAGATAGCCCTGCCAATCCAAGCTCACCCACGATTTCGCCAGCTTGCAGTGTAAATGTGTGAATATGACCATCTTGTTGTCTACGGCGAACTTCCACCCAGCCTGACTGAATGAGGTAAGCCACAGCATCTTCATCACCTTGCCCGATGAGTGTATCACCCTCTTTAAACACCATGATGTTGGCCATATGCATCCCCACCGTAATATAGAAAACACGAATCCTATTTATAATAATTGTATTGGGATGTGTCCAGCATCACATAATAAAAACGTAACTATTCATGAATAATCCAAGCTAAGCCCCTTCTCCCATTGAGGGGAGAAGGTTGGGATGAGGGCTGATTGCCTCAAACATCAACGAGAGTCGTTATATATTATGAACCCAAGGCACTCTCTCTTATGGGTAATTCACTTTGTCCCTTAAAAGGGCGAGGGAGGACTATGCTGAATAGTTATATAAAAACACCAGGGCAATCGCATTAAAATAGAAGTCATACTTAGGGGCACCTCGAAAAACCTCGTGCGAGCCAAGCGATGTTGATTTTTGCTCATAGCAAGACGCAATAAAATGAGTAATAGCATCACTATTGCCCATTTTATTCAGCGCAGATAGGGGTGAAAAGCACAAGTTTGGCGAAGTACCGAGGTTTTTCGGTCCTATAGGCTAAGTGGATCCCCGATAGAGGCATTCGGGGATGACGTGATGGGTGTTTTCTAGAATTTTCTAATGAGAAACTTATTTTTTAATGCGATTGCCCTAACTATCTTAGGTGATTTAATGCAAATGTAATGATTATATGTGAGGGTGCGGAATCTTAAGTGCTGCTTCTGCAGTACAATGTATGTAAATGAAGGTTTCTCCCCTATTAGAAAAGATGTATGGCGGGGTATATAACCTCGCTTACAGTGCTGAATTAATTATAGTTCGGTGTATTTTGTTGGGTGCTTGTGTACCCACTAGGGTGTTGAAATGTCTACAGAAGAAAATGTACAAACAATAAAATTTAGTGAATTGGGTTTATCTGAACCAGTCATGCAAGGCTTGAATGATGCGGGTTATGAATCCCCATCACCGATTCAAGCTGAAATTATTCCATATGTATTGGATAACCGTGATGTATTGGGTCAAGCTCAGACAGGTACGGGCAAAACGGCGGCTTTTGCATTGCCAGTATTATCAAAAATTGATACATCATTGCGAGATCCGCAGGTTTTGGTGCTTGCGCCAACACGTGAGCTAGCTATTCAGGTAGCTGAAGCATTTCAAAAATATGGTAGCCATATTAAAGGCTTTCATGTTTTGCCTATTTATGGTGGCGCAAGCTATGATGGGCAATTGCGTCAATTAAAGCGTGGTGTACACGTGGTTGTTGGTACGCCTGGTCGTGTGATGGATCATATGCGTCGTAAGACCTTGAAGTTGGCAGGCTTGAAAACATTGATTCTTGATGAAGCCGATGAGATGTTACGCATGGGTTTTATTGATGATGTAGAATGGATTTTAGAGCAAACGCCTGATAAGCGTCAAATTGCTTTGTTTTCTGCAACCATGCCAGATGCGATTCGCAAGATTACCAAGCGTTATTTAAAGAATCCTGAACATGTTACGATTAAAAACAAAACCAGTACGGTAACCACCATTCGTCAGCGTTATTGGCCCGTAAGTGGTCGTCATAAAATGGATGCGCTTACCCGTATTTTGGAAGCGGAAACCTTTGATGGCATGATTATTTTTGTGCGTACGCGTGGGGCAACCGTGGAAGTCGCAGAGAAGCTTGAAGCCCGTGGTTTTGGTGCAGCTGCACTCAATGGTGAAATTGCGCAGAAACAACGTGAGCAAATTGTAAACCGTTTGAAGAAAGGTCATTTGGATATTTTGGTGGCAACCGATGTGGTGGCGCGCGGCTTGGATATTGAACGTATTTCGCATGTCATTAACTATGATATTCCCGGTGATACAGAATCTTATGTTCATCGTATTGGCCGTACAGGTCGTGCGGGTCGTCAAGGCGATGCGATTTTATTCGTGGCACCGCGTGAGCGTCGGATGTTGTATTCCATTGAGCGTGCAACACGTCAGAAAATTGAAGAGTTTCAAATGCCATCCACGGCGGACATCAATGATAAACGTGTTGAAGGTTTTAAGCAGCGTATTCAGGCTACATTAGAAGAAGGCAGCTTGGAGTTGTTTGCAAAAATCATTGAGCAATACGAAGTAGAGCATCAGGTTCCAGCACAAGAGATTGCTGCGGCATTGGCGAAAATGGTGCAAGGCGATCAGCCGTTGTTGTTGGCTGAGTCACGTCGCCCTGAGCGTAAAAAAGAACCGCGTGAAGCAAGGGGTGAGCGTGATTCTGGGCGTGAGAATACACGTGAAGAGCGTCCGCAACGGGCAAAACGAGTTTCTACACGTTCATTGCCTCGTCTTGAGCGTGGTATGGAGCGTTTTCGTATTGAAGTTGGTGCTGACCATGATGTGCAAAAGGGCAATATTGTTGGTGCTGTGACCAATGAATCAGGTATTGAAAATGAATTTATCGGGCATATCGAAATTTATGATCATTACAGCACGATTGATTTGCCTGAAGGCATGCCAAATCATATTTTGAAGACCTTGCAAAATGCACGAGTATCCGAGCGTAAAATGCAGATGACACGTGAAGAATCAGCGGATGCTCCAGTGGAACGCAAACGTCGCCCTTCTTCGCATGGTGGCGGACGTTCGGGTGGTACTCGTCCACCACGTCGCACAGAAGGTCGTGGTGATGGGCGTAGTGCACCGCGTCGCAAGCCTGGCGGCTCACGCCCCAAACGTGGTTCATAAGTAACTGCTAAAGCAGGAGAAGTTGTTGTTTGAATAACAAAAAGGCACAAAGACTTGTTCTTTGTGCCTTTTTTGTTTTCTAGTCCACATGATTCACAAATACTATCGCGCCCTTGCTTGCTGCTTTATTCGCAATAAATTCTTCATCCATCGTTCGTAAGCACAGCTACGAACTCTTTCTTCAACATTCATTGCAAACAAAGCTTCTACGCAATCATCACAATGATTTATGAATCATGCGGGCTAGTGAGGGTTTTCGAGGTGCCCTATATTGTAACTATTCAGCATAGTTATAAATTGCTGATTAAAACCGATGTTAAAAGTAAGTTACCAACCTTGGGAAGTTTGAGCATTTTGGTAAAAGCAATAAGTTCGCCATTGCAAAAAGTGATTCAGTATTTATGTTGTATCATGGAGAGGGGTTATGGCAGACAAAGATGTAGCAACAGCAGTATTTGTAATTGGTGGGTCACCAGCTATTTTGGCAGAGACACTTGCTGCGTATATAAATGAGGAATCCACGTTTATTCCGAACCATGTGTGTGTGATTACCACAGTAGAGGGGAAAGAACGTTTGGATACCAGCTATGACAGTCAAGGTGGCTGGCAAGCATTTGTGCTGGAATACCCTGAATATCAGCATCTTGCTTGGCATGATATTGACGTTCAAGTTGCTGGGAATTTAAGAGATATTTGCAGTGAGTCTGACAATCATATCATGATGAAAAGCATTTTTTATATTGTGCGTGATGTAGCAAGCAGTTCAGGGCGTATACTTGCTTCCATTGCAGGCGGTCGTAAGACCATGAGTTATTATTTGGGTTTAGCGATGAGCCTGTTTGCTAAAGAGAATGATGTGTTAACCCATGTTTTGGTACCGCCTGAATGGGAAAGAGAAAGAGGTTTCTTATTTCCTAAGCGTGAAGAAATTCACAAGGTGAATCTTATTCAAACGCCATTTATTCGATTGCATCGTTTTCTTACATTAGATATTAAAAATGCAAATGTAGAAGAGATTATTGCAGCAGCACAACATAGGTTGGACATTGTTTCTAAACCAATACTTACGGTAGATTATAGAACACGTGAGGTTGAATTCTTAGGTAAACGCGTAGAAATCCCTGCTAGGGAGTTTACTTTTTTACGTTTCTTTTTACAGCAGAAACGGCGTTATTGTACACAAAAGAGTAGTGAAACATGCGATGGTTGCCATGACTGTTACTTGGATTGGCATGGTTTTAGCCAAGAAGATAAATTAGAGGATTTACATGCGATTCGGGCTATTTATGCCAAAGGGCCTGCGGATAATGCTGTAGCACAGTTTCAAAATACTTGGAGTTCATTCGAGGCTTTTAAAGAAAAATTTCCTGAATTAAGAAGCAGGTTGAATGTGAAATTGCAGGAAGGTTTGGGGCTGGATCCCCGTGTTCAGGAAATTTTGTTAAAAAAAGTTTCTGAGCAAGGCTATTCACGACATGGTATAGGTGTGGATAAGTCTCAGATTGAAATCAAAGGGACATTGGGAAAGTAAGCTGTAAACCTAGGAGGGAGAATGAAGGTCATTGAAGCAAGTTATCGTATTGTCACACCGATGTTTATCGGAGGGGCGAATCAAGATCCAAGTGATGGCATCCGCCCACCATCGTTTAAGGGGGCGTTACGCTTTTGGTGGCGTGCTTTGAATTGGGGAAAGTTTTATCAGGAGAGTCAAGGTAATGAAGCTAATGCATTGAAAGCCTTGCATCGGAAAGAAAGCAATCTTTTTGGCAGTGCTGTTAAGGATGGTAAAGGCGGACAGGGCTGTTTTTTATTGAAGATTATCGATAAGACAAGTTCTAAAGGGAGTTTCGAGCCAAAAGCAGCTCATCAATATTTGCTGGGTCAGGGGTTATATCATTTTAAGCAAGGATTGCTGCGTCAACCCATCCATTCAGGAGAATTCGATGTGGTATTACGATTTCGAAAGAATGATGAAGATAAAATGGATTCCATTAAAGAAGCTCTTGTTTTTTTAGGGTGCTTGGGGGGGATGGGCAGTCGTGCAAGAAAAGGCCTTGGTGCGCTATCTATTGTTTCATTAAAGGTCAATGAAGATGAACAAGCACTACCGCAAAATACTGATGAGTTGCAACAAGTGTTTCAAACAGCAATGAATGGACATGAAGGCTTGCCTCCGTACTCTGCTTTTTCAGCACATTCACGTATTGATATATCTCAAACAGGTAATAAGGCTCTGGAACTCCTGAATATTGCAGGAAATGAATTGCAGTTGTATCGAGGTTATGGGCGGAAACAAGGTGGTAAACATAAAGTTAATGGTGTTGATGCTGAACAAAATTTTGCAAACGACCATGACCTTATGCTTGATTTTATCGAGGCTGGAGATGTATCCAAACATCCTGACCGTGCAGTGTTTGGATTACCACATAACTACTTTTTTTCTTCTATTAAGAAGGGGGTAGATGTTGAAGCATCTGGAAAAGCAAGGTCTCGGCGAGCTTCACCCTTAATCTTACATGTCCATGAGTTTCCTAATCATCAATTTGCTTTGATTCAGACATTCTTACCCGCTGTCTTTTTACCTGAAGGAGATAAAGTTAAACTTAAATATAAACGGGATAGATATAATGTGGTTACACAGCAAGTAACCCCCCAAGAAAATTGGGATGTTGTGTATGGCTTCATGGATCGCTTTCCTAATCGTATCTCGGTGTTTGGAGGTGTGGCATGAGTAACAAACAACAATACCTTCATTTTACACTAGGCCCAGTACAAGGGTTTGTAGCACAGGCACGGCGCACACGCGATTTCTGGGCAGGCTCATTCTTATTGTCTTGGTTGACTGCACATGCCATGAAGGCGGTGCAAGATGCTGGTGGTACGATTCTCATGCCTTCGGTTAAAGAAGATGACATGTTAAAAATACTAAAAGGCGAAGCAGTAGAAGAGCCGCCAAGGACTGGCTCTTTGCCCAATAATTTTATTGCTAAACTCCCTGATGAATTTGGTGGCAAGATTGCTGTGGATGCGGTGCAAAAGGCATGGAAATCTTTGGCGGAAAAGGTTTGGGAGAAAGATGAACTGAAAGCTGCGGGTGTATCCAAAGAGCTGTGGGATTCACAAATTAAATTCTTTTGGGATATGGCATGGGTGATTTCTGATAGCGATAATGCCGCAGTGCTGGCGCAGCGCAAAAATTGGCGTAGTTATATGCCACCCGAAAGCCTTGGCGATAAATGCACCATGATGGGTGAATGGCAGGAGCTATCAGGCGCAGATAGACCAAGCCCAACGCAACAAGATAAATTTTGGCAACAACTCAAGCCTTACAACACAATGGATTTACGGAAAAATGAGCGGCTTTGTGCCATTGCCTATGTAAAGCGGCGGTTTGTGCATGTGTGGGAAAGTTTGGATGGGCATACAGGCTGGGAACTACCGACTTCGGTGCCTTCGACATCCTATATGGCTGCTGTACATTGGTTGAAAAAGCTGATTCAAAAGAATCCTTCTTCAGAGGAAGTCCTCGCATTATGCAATGCGGCCGATAGTGGCGAGCGATTAACACGTATTCAGGCGATTTCCAAAGCCTTGGGCAAAAGCCCTGCGGAACATTTGAAGAAGTTGGCAGATATTGATGGGCGTGCGTTATTTGATAGTGATAAGACAGAGGATACGAAGCTTGTTGATGCGAAAAAAGCACTGCTTAAAACACTGCCCGACTTTAATACGCCACTATCTCCCTTTTATGCCATTTTGATGATGGATGGGGATTCTTTGGGAGAAACCAAGGCTGCCATGGGCGATGCAACAGGCCTTTCCGAAGCACTGGCTGACTTTACCAGTAGGGTGCCCAAGATTGTGAGAGAGAATAATGGCTTTCTGGTTTACGCTGGTGGCGACGATGTCCTTGCGATTTTGCCATTGGAAGATGCAATGGGCTGCGCATTGGCTTGTCGAAAGGCTTATATGCAAATCTTTGCAGATAAAAAGGTAGAGCAGGGTAAATACAGTATTTCCGCCGCTATTGAATATGCCCATATGAAGTTGCCGCTGACCATGATTCTGAAAGATGCGCATAAGCTGCTGGATGATGTCGCTAAGGATGCAACAGGGCGTGATGCACTTGCCTGCCGTGTTTGGAAGCCCGGTGGTGAGCAACAAACATGGGCAATGCCTTGGGGTGAAGCGATTGAAGGTGATGAGGTAAAACTGGCAAATCTGGCAACACAGTTGGGTAAAAGTGAGGAGGGTAAGCCAGGTTATGCGAGTAAGCTCTTGTATCATATTCGGGAAACACTGGAGATGCTGCAAGGCGGTGGGGATATTCATAGTCAAGCTATTGAGGATATGTTGGTGGCGGACTACGTGAGCAGTGGTCTCCTAGATGGTCAGGATAACAAATTAAAAGTTGCACAAGATTTGATTAAGCCGCTGTTGAATCAATGTCGTGTTTTTGAAAACAAAGTGGATATTGAGAGCTACAGTGCCAATGGCGCTTTGCTGCTGCGCTTTTTGGCGCAAAAGGGGGTTGAGCGATGAAAACATGGCAATTTGAGGCGTTGGACTCACTTTTTTTTAGAGGTGCAAAGCCTTTTAATTCAGGTGAAGGCGGCTTTTTGGATTCACAGTTTCCACCCAGCGCACAAACCATGGCTGGCGTGATTCGTGCGGCGATTGCGGAAAGTATGGGTGTGGATTGGCAAAAGTTTCGTAGCAATGCGCAGCCTGATATTGCCGCTTTGATTGGCAAGGATAGCGATGATGCGGGCAAGCTAAAATTTTGCGGGCCTTATATTTGTGAGGGTGGGCAACGTTTGTATCCCGTGCCGCTGCACTTGCTCTACAGCAATAAAAAGAATGCTTGGGGCAAGTTGCAACCAGCTAAAGGTTCTTTGAAAACGGATATGGGCGAAAAGCGATTGCCTGAAGTGATAATCAAGGTGGAAGGCGCAAAACCTTTGGAAAACGCTTGGTTGAATGAGGCAGGCTTTACGAAGGTGTTGCAAGGGCAAATGCCAAACAAATTTTACAGAGAAGAAGATTTATTTATTGCTGAGGCACGCACGGGGATTGGCAGGGATAATGTGAAGCGCAAAGTGAATGAAGGTATGCTTTATTTCACCCGTCATATTCGCTTAAAAGAAGGCGTAAGCCTGGCTATGGATGTCGAGGGCGCGGATGATATTAAGCCTGCAAGTATGCTGCGTTTGGGCGGGGAAGGGCGGATGGCGAATGTGAGTGTAAAAAAAGCTGTGGATTCCCACTTGTGCGAGAATGACGGAAAACACCAGGAAACAGCGATGATTGTATTGCTAACGCATGGTGATTTTGGCGGTGAGCCAGAACCCGACCTTGCAGGCGTAGACATTGTTTCGGCTTGTGTTGGTAAAGTCGTGCGCGAAGGCGGTTGGGATTACAGGCATGGTAAGCCTAAACCGCTGAAATCATTGGTGCCTGCGGGCAGCGTCTATTTTGTCAAAGAAAAAGAAAAAGGCGCCATTGCAAAACTGGGCGCACATATCGGAAATCGAGAAAAATTCGGCTATGGCGAAATTGCTGTGGGAACTTGGGAGGGTTAAATCATGAAACAAACCATATTAGGATTAAGAGCAGAAACATCCATTCATGCAGGTACTGGGCAAAACAATGGCGTGATTGATATGCCGATTATGCGAGAAGTGCATACGGGGTATCCTTGCGTGTTTGGCTCGGCGGTGAAAGGCGCATTTCGGGCGCATGCGGAAGTTCGGCGAAAAGACTTGAATATCAATGTGAAGAAGGTGTTTGGTGATGCTGGCGAAGAGGGTAATGCCTCCAACATTAGCATGACAGATGCGCGTTTGCTTTTGCTGCCTGTGCGTTCACTGACTGGGCACTTTAAGCTGGTAACTTGCCCTGCAATTTTGGAGCGATTGAAGCGGGATATGAAAATGATGGGTAAAGACAAGGCATGGCGTGTTGATGTAAGGCAAGGTGAAGTTTTATCCATAGCGTCAGGGCATATTTTCCTTGAGGAATTCAAGTTTGCGCAACAAGCAGGTTTGCCTGATGGCTTAGTTCAGTCTTTGGAAGCTTTTGGCATGGAAAATTTAAAAGACCAATTGATTGTGATGTGCAATGATGATTTTGCATGGTTTGCTAAAAATGCTACGGCGGTGACAGCGCATATTGCGATTGAAAATATCGACAAAAAAACGGGTGAAAATAAAAAGGTCGTGAAACCTGGTGCACTTTGGTATGAAGAAACCCTGCCTTCCGATGCCCTGCTTTATACCATGCTGATGGGCAAAGATGAGCATGTGAACAGTGTATTGGGTATGTTTGATGATAAACCTTTTATCCAGATTGGCGGTAATGAAACGGTTGGTATGGGCTGGTGCAAAGTCGAGGTGCTCGATGAATAATCACGAGCTGATTGAGCAAATTAAACAGCGGCTTTTGGGGCTTGTACAACTTCATCGTTTGATTTTGTTTGGCTCCCGTGCGCGTGGCGATGCTCGTGAAGATTCTGATGTGGATTTGTTGGTGGTGATGGAAACAGGGGCAAAGCCTGCTTATCGTAGCTTGCCGATTCGCAAGGCTCTGAAGGATATTCATATCAGCAAGGATATTGTGGTTTATACCCCAGAGGAGTTTGAATCATGGCTTCCCGCTTCGGCATCATTGCCTGCCAGAGCGGTAAAGGAAGGGATTGAACTGTATCGGAGGGCAGTATGAACACACGTCAAAACAAAGATGTTGCGCATACTTTATTGCAAAAAGCTAAGGAAGATGAGCAAACCATTGAACTGATTCGTGCAGCAAACGGCCCTTGGGGTGTCGGTTGTTTTCATTGTCAGCAAGCCGCTGAAAAACGATTGAAAGCAGTGCTGGCACTTTATCAGGGTGATTTTCCACGCACACATGACATTGATATGCTGATTTCTTTGGCAGAGTCTTATTGTGCAGCTTTGAGTAATTTGCCCGATGAAGTGTTGTTGCTGGGAGATTACGCCGTAGGCGTGCGTTATGATGATGTAGTGAGTGCGGATGAATCAACTTTTTATGATAATCAAAAATGGTTGCAGTGGATTAAAGGTGCATTGGTAACACTGAACATGGAGGGTGAGATATGAGCTTGCAAACTATTTCTCAAGAGCGTGCCAAGCACGCACTGGCAGCCGTTGAAGGTTGGGCAAAAAATAAGGATGCTAGCAACCAAAAAGAGTTGAAATCTTATGTGGTGGGTATGCCTGCGATGATTTTAATGAGCGGCTTTGGGCAAACTTGTGCATTTTACAAGGGCAATAACAAAGGGAATCATGAAGTCGTTTTGCAGGCCTTGCAAGATTGGTTGCAGAAAGGTGATTTGATAACATTTATCACGCAAGCCTCAGCTCAAGAGTACCAACTTGCCGAAGCAGAAAGTCTGGAATATCTGAATTGGCTAAAGAAATTTTCCAGAGCCTATTTGCAGGGGGATGAGTGATGTTACCGCTATATAAAGGAGCACAAGGAACTCAAAAAGGTGAAGGATTCCATGCAGGACTTTGGTATGATCGTTTTTTTGATCAATATGATAAGGATTGCAAAGTTGCCGATGCTGGTAAAAGCAACTGGATTAAAACAGTTGCAGGCTCAACAGGTGATGGGCAGAAACTGGATGCTTTTGCTGCGCGCCAAGAAGTATTATTAGAAGCTTGCGGCGGTCAATCGCTAGTGATGCGTACCGATTGGCATTTTGTCACGGGTATGGGCAATAATCATCCCGTGGAAAATGGCTTTGCTTGGCATCATACGCTGGGTGTGCCTTATTTAACGGGTGCGGCAGTGAAAGGTATGGTTCGGGCATGGTGCGAGGTGTGGGAAGGTTTTGATGAAGCGACACTCAAGCAATGGTTTGGCGATACCAAGAAAAGTGGTGAGTTGATTTTCTTTGATGCTGTACCGATTGCACCTGTACAACTCAAAGCGGATATTATGACTCCGCACTATGGTAAGTGGTATGCGGAAGGCGAAAGTCTCCCCAATCGGCCCGATACGATTCCTGCTGATTGGCATGATCCTGTACCCGTACCTTTTTTGGTGGTGGATAAGGCATCATTTCAGTTTGCTGTAAGCAAGCGTACAGGTAGTGATATTCAGCTTAAAGAAGTCACTGAGGCTTTGGCTCAAGCTTTAGAGTGGCTTGGTGCAGGTGCAAAAACTGCTGTGGGTTATGGACGCTTTTCAGAAGATAAGCAAGCCAGGCTGGTGCGAGAGAAAAAGATGTGTGAACAAGCACAAGCAGAACAACAGGAGAAAGAGAAGGCAGAGCAAGAAGCTAAACGAGCCACGATGTCACCATTAGAAGCGGACTTGGATCGTTGGAGGGAATCAAGCCCTGAGCCTAATACCGTTGCGGCATGGTTAGAGCAAATGGAGCAAATGGATAGGCAAGAAGATAGGCAGTGCATTGCTCAGGCGATGAAAGATTATTATGAACAGCGAGGGACATGGAAAAAACCAAGTAAAAAACAAAAGCCAAATGTGCAGCGCATTAAGGCTTGTTTGAACGCATGATAAATAAAAACTTGATGCAAGCGGCAGAAAATAAGTCTCGTCTGGCAGATGTCACAGGGCTTGCTAACCCGACATTATCCAGTTTGGCTTTTTTGGTATTGTTTGTGATTACTTTGGGCTGGCTGGGAGATACACTTCTGATTTTTCTCAATACTTTTTTAGGTGTGGACCATCATTTTTGGCGTAAGCTTGCTGTGGGTGTATTGCCTTTTATGTTGCTTGTTTGTGTGGGTTGGCTGCGTTGGAAGTTGGCACAAAGAAAACGCGTAAAATTAAAGATACAGGCATCTGAAATCACACCGCATGCTGGTATGACGTTGTTTCTTTCGAGTATTAACAAGTCGCAAAATATTGAGCGTTTGGAGAAGTCGGACTGGGATGTCTTGGATGCAAAGAACTTCTCCTGGAAGCCTGTGCAGCGAGGCATGGAAGCGCATAGGCAGCGATTGAATAGCGTATGGGTGATTTGTTCGCCAGAAAGTGGTGAGCAATACGAATGGTTTGAATCAATGTTTCAGAAGCTTTATCCAAATGTATCATTCATTCGTCAAAATGTTTCCAGCTTTGAAGATATATCAGCTTTAACGCAAACATTAGAAGAAATTTTAGCAGATTTACCCAAAGATATGGATGAGTCTGATGTGGTCATTGATATTACAGGTGGGCAAAAGCCTGCATCCATTGCAGGTATGATGGTCTCGCTGGTGAATGAGAATCGGCAGGCGCAATATGTACAAACCAACGCTCCCTTTGATGTAAAAACTTATGACTATGAAATAAAAACTGTGGGTAGGGGGATTGTGTCGCAATGATTAGCATTGATATTTCAACCCTTTATGAAGAAACAGCCAAGCTTGCGCAATTGCCTGATTATGTGGCACAGGCAAAAATTCAAGCTGGCGAAGGCAATGTGGTGAAGCTAACGGGCGCAGGGCCTGTTTGGATGTATTTGAAGATTGCGCATGCGCTGCACGGCAAGGCGCTTAAACTTTATTATGATTCACCAGCCAGTGGAGAGGTGCTGGTTTTTGATCATGACCCGAAGGGGTAAGGCAGATGGGAACTTTTTTTATACTTATAGGGGTCTTATATTTTTTGCTGATCATGATTGGTAATAGTAAGCCCAACAGTGTGCAACATCGAGGTGGAAATCATGCAAAGCGTCGTGATAAAAGAAAAACAACTCGGTCGGGACAACGGGAAGACAAGCATGATGATGATGATGAAGAAAAAAGTTGGTCGGAAAAGTGGGATGAATGGGATGATCATGATCAATATTGGGATGATGATTGATGCCACGGTGTACAATCTCACAACCTTGTGAAACTAAACAGGGTATATAGTTTTATTTAGCCTGAGCTCCATCTTAGATTGATGGAGGAAGTGATGGCAGAAAATGAACAAGGATTAGGGAAAAAAGTTTGGAATAAAATTAAGACACGGAATGATATTATTTGTCCAAATCAGAATTGTGGTTTTAAGGGTTCGCCAAAAGTGCGTTCAGCATACAATCCAGTGATTGGCATTTTATTATTGCTTTGTGGGATTGTTCCAGGTCTTATTTATATGGCGATTACAGGGGTCAAGGTTTACTGCCCTAAATGCAATATGCAGGTGGCTAGTAAATAATAAATGCCAGCACTTTACCTTGATGCACAAGGCGCATATTTGCGCAAAGATGGTGGTGAATATCTGGTAAAATCAGGTGAGACGGAGCAGCGATTTCCAGCCGCACAAGTCGAGCGTGTGATTTTGTTGGGCAATGTTCAGCTTTCCACGCAAGTGATGGCAAGCTTGCTGGAAGCTGGCATACCTGTTTACTTTCTATCATCGCGAGGTCGCTATCGCGGGCGTTTGAATCCTGCCACGCATGCCAATGTCCGGTTGCGGATGAAACAATATGAATGTGTGCGTGAGGCTACATTGGCAATGCCTTATGCCCGCTGGTTTGTGATTGGAAAGATCCGCAATAGCAAGGAATTGCTATGCCGCAGGCTTAGCGATGCAGGGCATGATAGTTCAGCCTTGCGCAATACCTTAAAAGGCTGGATGGATTCAGCAGGGCGCACGCATAGTGTGGAGCGCTTACGTGGCTTTGAAGGCATGGCAGCGCGCGATTATTTCCAAGCGTTTACAACACTATTTTCAAATTCGCCTTTTCTTTGGAAAGGGCGCAACCGTCAGCCCCCGCGCGATCCCATCAATGGCATGTTATCATTGGGTTATACTTTATTGCTCAATGAATGTATTTCAGCCATTGAGGTGATTGGTCTGGATGTACATGCAGGCATGTTGCATGGTGGTGAGGAGCATAGTGATTATGGGAAACCATCGTTGGCTTTGGATTTGATGGAGGAGTTTCGTTATTTGGTGGATAGACTTGTGATGCGGTTGCTACTTTCGGGCGATTATAAGCCAAAGGATTTTGAGCGAACACCCAATGGCGGCTGTTATTTAAAGGCAAATATACGCAAGGTGTTTTTTGCTGCTTGGGAATCGTTGATGCAATCCCCCATCAAATATGATCATCGGCGGCTAGGCTACCGCTTGATTATTGGCGAGCAGGCGAATTTGCTGGCAAGAGCATTGCAGGATGAAGGCATTGAATATCGGGCATTTATGCCATGAATCGTAGCTTATGGGTGATTACCTATGATATTGCATCGCCAAAGCGATGGAGAAAGGTGTTCAAGCTTCTAAAAAGTTATGGCAAGCCTGTGCAATATTCAGTGTTTGAGTGTCGCTTGAGCTCGCCGCAGTTCAAGGCCTTGCAGGCAGCATTGGCATCGGTGTTGAATGATGATGAGGATAGGTTACATTGCTATCCGCTTTGTGGGCAGTGTGATACACGCACAGTCGTGCTGGGTTATGGCTGCCGTGTAGAGGAACTTCCTGCGGCATGGATTGTTAGTGATTGTTGAATATAAAAAACAGTCTGGCTTAGACTGAATGGGTATGCTATTCTATGCGTAGTTTATATTTCGCTGCCAGTAGTGATTGATGGATTTTATTAGGAAAAGTTCTTTATAATCTAATGCTTTGTGATTTTTTCTTAATGTTATTTCGAGGAAAAGCGCGGAGATAAAAAGAAACATAAGCGTTTTTTCAAATTTTGAGGTGTGTTTTTGTGGGGAAAGGGGCATTCAGGGTATGTGAAACTGGTAAGGGCTCGGAAGGTGTTGTAAATAAAGGCTTGAAAGGGGGTGCCCCCTGAATGCCTTTGACCTGTTAAAAGGTTTTGAAACAAAGTACACCTCACGGCGTTCTCCATCAGGATATTCACCCTGAATGCCTTTGACCTGTTAAAAGGTTTTGAAACTAAGGAGTTGGTTATGGCATTAAAACTACTAAACCCCCTGAATGCCTTTGACCTGTTAAAAGGTTTTGAAACGGCCAAGTTGATTTGCAAGTGTTGTGGTGAGCAATTCCCTGAATGCCTTTGACCTGTTAAAAGGTTTTGAAACAAAAGGGCGTTTTGCGGGGCTATAAAATCAAGTTTAAATACCCTGAATGCCTTTGACCTGTTAAAAGGTTTTGAAACGAAGTCTTTAAAATAAAGACTCCCACATACTTTTCCCTGAATGCCTTTGACCTGTTAAAAGGTTTTGAAACTTTCAGCGACCATGGGTCATTCATTGTAGCGTAATACCCTGAATGCCTTTGACCTGTTAAAAGGTTTTGAAACGATTCGGCGGAGGTGTATTCACCCTCCCATTTTACCCTGAATGCCTTTGACCTGTTAAAAGGTTTTGAAACGGCGCTCGAAGCGCCATATGTCAGCAGCTATTTTGTCCCCTGAATGCCTTTGACCTGTTAAAAGGTTTTGAAACGTCCGTAGACCTCCCCAAATCTCGTTCTTTGTGTTGGCCCTGAATGCCTTTGACCTGTTAAAAGGTTTTGAAACGACATGTACCATGACAGGTCATTGCGGCTAATGCCGAACCCTGAATGCCTTTGACCTGTTAAAAGGTTTTGAAACCTTAGCTTCCGCTAAGACCTCTACTTCGGTAAGCAGCCCTGAATGCCTTTGACCTGTTAAAAGGTTTTGAAACAATGCAACAGGCACAGGCACAGCCACTTCAACTCCCTGAATGCCTTTGACCTGTTAAAAGGTTTTGAAACACAGCAGCTTTCAACTTTTCCGCACGTTCGCGGATGCTCCCTGAATGCCTTTGACCTGTTAAAAGGTTTTGAAACTACACTCGCTCATCATCATCCTTGCAGCACATGGTCCCTGAATGCCTTTGACCTGTTAAAAGGTTTTGAAACGCACAAAGGTGAAATCCACCTTCGGGCAGTGAACCCCCTGAATGCCTTTGACCTGTTAAAAGGTTTTGAAACGAACAGTCCAGGTCTTCTTGATGTGTGAAATCATCCCCTGAATGCCTTTGACCTGTTAAAAGGTTTTGAAACCTGCCAGAACGAAAGAAGATACGATATACATCGTATCCCTGAATGCCTTTGACCTGTTAAAAGGTTTTGAAACTCTTTATGCTGAATCATACGATTTAATCGAGCTACCCCCTGAATGCCTTTGACCTGTTAAAAGGTTTTGAAACAACCTTGGCTTCTTTAGCTTTGGCTTGTTTAACCTTTGCCCTGAATGCCTTTGACCTGTTAAAAGGTTTTGAAACCAGGTGTCGTATCGACACTCTCCACTTCTCCAGTCCCTGAATGCCTTTGACCTGTTAAAAGGTTTTGAAACATATTCTACCAATGCGGTCAGTGATGTTGCTTAATGCCCTGAATGCCTTTGACCTGTTAAAAGGTTTTGAAACGCAATAAGCTGAAGGCCATTATCATTCATTGAAACTGCCCTGAATGCCTTTGACCTGTTAAAAGGTTTTGAAACGATTAAGCCTGAACTTCTAGGGTCAGGGCTTGTTTCGCGCATTTGTTGTCTTTTAACTTATTGTGTAACTATTCAGCATGCTTCTAAGCCCCTTCTCCCATTGAGGGGAGAAGGTTGGGATGAGGGGTGATTTTCTAAAATATCAACGAGAGCCTCTCTCTTGC